>JAIRUO010000070.1 GCA_031254385.1 Treponema sp.
CTATCTATTGCCATGTATCCTTCCGTATTAAATGACGGCAGATTTCCCTGCGCTAGCAGAACCAACATTGTCTTGGATATTCAACAGAACACCTAATTCCTGAATCATCTGCGTAAGACTTTCTGCAGAAGCAGTGGCGATTTTAGTGGAGTCCAGAAAGTTGCTTAGCCCTGAAGAAATATCCACAATCGCAATATTAATCTGCTCAGTGGACTTTTGCTGCTTTTGGGTAGACACGGTTATAGTCTGCGCCTGGTTTGCGGTTATTTCCGCTCCGGAACGGATTTCCCGGAAAATGTCTTCAAGTTCCTTGATAAGGTTGTTGCCCTCGGTTATTTTGTCCGCGCTTTCCTCGCTGGAAATGATCAGCGATGATGATGAATCCTGTATCTCCTCAAGCTGGCCGCGTATTTGTTTTGTAAGGGCCGCAATGTCATCTGCAAGGCGGTTTACCTCGGTTGCCACCACCGAGAAACGCTTACCTCTATCACCGGCACTTGCCGCTTCAAGAGAAGCGTTAAACGCAATTACTTTGGTTTGATCGGTAATGGTATTGATCGTTTTGATAATGTCGCGGATCTTGATTATTTTATTCCCAAGGGCGATAATGCCGGAAATAACCCCATCGTTTTTCTTTTTGATATCTCCCATCTGATTTACATTGTGCTCCAGAACTGAAAACCCGTGTATAACATCGTTTTCCATTTTTGACGCGATAGTTGCAACGCTTGATGTTTTGTCGGCAATTTCAACTGCGATCTGCGTGTTTTCCTTTATCGTACTTTCTATTTCCTGTACGCTGGCAGCCTGATTGTTTGCGGTGGAAAAAATATTCTTTGAGGACATAAAAATTTCATCGGTAGATTTCCGTATCGTTGTTGCCATATTGCGTGTTTGCTCGACAACTTTTGAAGCCGCTTCAGTGGCTGCGGTTTCAGTTTCTATCATATTGTTAAACAGCGTAAGGTGGCGCTTGCAGGCCATGCCGGTAAGTGCCCCGGCTACCATCATGCACATAACACGAAATGTTTCATTGTACAGAGGAAAAGTCACTCCCATTTCTTTGTTTCCAAGCATAAAATAATAAGGCAAATCCAGTACCTTCCCATTTGCGATAATGACTATTGAATAACAAAGACCAGCGAATATGCCAGAAAAAATCGCGCATCTGACACTATACCTAAAAGAGCCTACAAGAATGAGCAGAACATAAAATTGAGCCAATATGGAAAGATATATTATAGGCGGACTTACATCAGGATAGGTACAAGTAAGCCAAATACTGGCGCTCATGAGTATCATATCAAGAATGACGCATATATATTTGAACTGTTTTGGCAGCGTTTCCTTCTTGCGTACATATAAAAATGTAAGAACAGAATACAGAAGAAATAGACTGGTACCAATATGTGCACGCCAGGGTACAAAACCATATCCCTCCGCATTTCTGACAAAAGAGATAGCTGCTAGACTGACTACATAAATGAAAGCAAGCACAAGGCGAAAAACATTTATTATCTTTTCTCCTTCGTATTCATCGTGTCTAATTTTTCCTTCAAATTCACTCGTGGTCATACAGTACTCCTCTTTTTGGTTTGATATTTTGCGAGAGTATTTTTTAACTCTACAGACATCTTATTTAGGCTATCTACCGTTGTCGATGTCGAGGCCGTAGCAATTACAAACTGATTGACACCTGCTGAGATTTCCTTTAACGCGATAAAGATCTGCGCAGAAGCCAATTCCTGCTGCCTACTCAAAGCAGAAATTTGCGAAGAGCTGGCCGCTACATCCTGAGAGACTTCCACAATATTTTCAAATACCTTTTTCTGCTCAACCATGCTATTGTATCCCGACTTAATTGACTCGGCACCTTCATTCGCCCCACTGATAAGTATCTGAGATGCGTTCTGTAGTTCCGCGATTTTTTCTTTTATTTCGAGTAATGATTCCACAACATTGTCTGCAAAGCGCCGTATCTCGCTGGCTACTACAGCAAAGCGCATACCTGCCTCGCCAGATGAAGATGCTTCAAGTGCTGCGTTAAATGCGATGAGCTTAGTCTGGTCTGCAATTGTGTCGATTAGTTGTACCGACTCGTCAACACGGGAAAGTGTATCGACCAGGTTCTTGATCTCGTCAATTATCTTGGCATTTTGATCCCGTATATCCAGCATCATTTTTTCATTGACATCCCGAATTGCAGCACCCTGCAAACTCAGTTCGCCGGTTCGCGCCGCCATGTCAGCAACCGCCGAGGTTTTTGTCGCAACCTGTGCGCTAAGTTCCTTATTATTTTCCATGGTGCTGACAATTTCAGCCACACTGGCAGATTGCTCGTTGGCGGTGGCGCTGATTTCTTGTGCCGAGGTAGAAAGGTCATATACTGCATCTGAAACCATGGATGCACTCTCGTTGAACGAAATAAAAGCTTGTCTTATTTTCTCTATAAATGCATCCAACCACAACATCAATTCTCCTATTTCGTCCCGAGAAAGATCATCCATACCTACCGATAGATCGTTGTTTAACAGGGCCTTGAAAACACGCTCAGCATTATCTGTGGATCTACGAATGTTTAGCAGCATAATAACCATTACCGCAAGTGCCAGGGCATTTGCAACAAGGATAAGGACAAGCAACTGGTTAAAGCGCCGTTCTTGGGATTGGATTCTATCTTCGATCAATGTTTGCAAGCGATCAAGAGAATTATACTGCAACTGGAATAAGGCATTATGTGCATTATTCGCAGTATTACTAACTGTAGCTAGCTGTACCACGCTGTCCGGCGTACTGATTATATTTTTTAGGTCTTCGGAAAATAAAGTAATGGTACCGTAGCACTCCCTTAAAAGATCTTCGAATGATAAGGGACTCAATCTGTTTTGTATACGGGGCAAATCGGAAAAAGTGAGAATTCCAAGGTACCGATCAATTTCGTTTCTCTGGCTTTGTACCAATTCCCCGTTTTCCATTGTCCTAAATATATTGCAAATTGTAATTATTCTTTCCTGCGCCTGAGGTAAATCTTGAACTATCGCGGCTATCAGATAGGCATTTTCAAGATCGCTATCAGTAACAAGCCCTGAAATATTTTCAACATGAACCATCAATCTACACAGATCCTGTACGAATTGAGCGTAAGCCGACAGAACCTGATCTCGCGTCCTACTGCCGGATATTTGGTTCCAGTTTTCAATAAGATAATCAGGCGAAACAATAATGGCCTCTTTACCAAAATATCTTTCATACTTTTCTTCCAGTTCAAAAAGCAAATCTGTTGCATACTGCCTACTATATCCGAGATCGCCAGACGCAGCGTCAATGGAAAGCCGTACATACTGTGGGACGATCTGCATAAGGGATATGGCAGGACGTAGAACCTCAATACCTTTTAATTCGTTCTGATCTTTCTGTATTGAGGCTATAAAATTTGAAGAAAACAAAAAAATCATTATTACCAGCGGTAGAAAAAAGAATGCTACGGAAATAGCTGCTTTTGTTATTGTCTTTACATTCCTGCCAATCATACATACCTCTTTTTATTCACGTCAATTTTCGTTCAAGAATCCGAAGAAAATAATCCGCTGAGAAGCCGCCCATGCAACACTCGTAATGGAGTTTCTTGTCCGGCCCAATACTCTTCCAAAGCTCAATGCTTTCGATGGCTTTTTTGATCTTGTATTCATATTTGGCGCGATGTCCATCTGCGGCTAATGTTGCAATTCGATAAAATGCGGGCCAAAATGCCTTGTCTTTTCCTGCCGCGACTTCATAAAAATTCTCCGCATCTTTGGCCTTACCCCTAAAAAAATGATAGTCGCCGCGTAAAAATTGAGTAAGCGTTACGGTGCTGTATTTTTCCATCTGCGACAGAACCAAATCTGCGGAATTAAAATCCTGGATATTCAAAAAATACACTGCGGAAGCGGCAAGTTCGCTGCCGCTAAGAGAACTAGTATCTTTAATATTGTCGGCTTCACTTCCGGCCACATTCTTCGTGTTTGCAAAAGCTTCTACGGTCTTTTTCGCGTTGGGCTGCCCTTCTTCCGTTCCGAGTATGGTCATTATTTTTTCGTAGTCTATTACCAGTTCAGCCTTCTGTGGCTGAGTGCGTTTGGGCATAATGGGTTTGTCCCGATCACTACGAACCTGCGTCTCCGCACGAATAGCATGTTCCTTTTTTACGGGAGCTGCCACAACTTGATTCCCCTCAAGGCTACTTGGAAAAAAGACCCCTGAAGTTTTCTGGAAATAAAACACATCAGACGCATATCGACTGGCAAGCATGGGATGGTTTACCGAAGATGTTTCGGTAATTCCCAGAAACAGAATCCCGTCCACAAAAAGAGATTCGGCAAGATCATTTATTACGATCATGCGGTTTCTGGAAGTAAAATAAATCAAGGCATTCCTAAAAAAAATAACATCATACTGGCTGCTCAGTCCGCGCATAATATTATGATTGAAGAAACGCACCTTCTGGCGGATATTTTCTGAAACTACATATTTGCCATTATCGGGAATAAGGTATAAATCCAAGATATATTTCCAGCTTGATCCATCGCCACGCAGTGTGTTAGCAGTATAACGGGCGGTCTTCGCTGTTTCGATCTCATCGGCGCTGATATCAAACGCGTCTATTTCAAAATCAAAATACCGCCCTCCTTTCGCGTGATAATCAAGCAGCATGGCAATACTATACGCCTCGCAACCTATCGAAGTTGCGGCGGAGCAAACACGTATGGGACGCTTCAATGTGGCCAGTTGAGGCAAAAGACGGGCCAGAAGCTCAAAATGGGCACCTTCCCTAAAAAAATAAGTTTCGTTAGTTGTCACAAATCTTGAGATTTCAAAAACTTTTTCCCGGGAGGTAAACATGGATTCAAAAGCTGCGGGATTTTCGATAAAAGACGCTCCGCAGCCTTTTTCAATGTATTCATTCAGTTTTTTTATATCTTCACTTTCTGTTTTTATGCCGAATACCTGCTCGACTCTATGGTAGAGAAA
>JAIRUO010000098.1 GCA_031254385.1 Treponema sp.
CGGTCGGGGGTATTCGATGAAAAAGTTTTTCAGAATATTTGTAAACGGTATTTTTCGGGAAAACCCCCTCCTCATTCTGATGATTGGCCTCTGCTCAGCTTTGGCGGTAACAACGGAAGTTGCCAACGGAATAGGCATGGGGCTTTCCATGACCTTTGTACTCCTTATGTCGGAACTGGTAATCAGCACCTTCAGAAAACTCATACCCGATTCGATACGTATTCCCATTTTCATTATTGTTATTGCCGCGTTTACCACTGTAATTGATTATGTGCTAAAAGCGTGGTTCCCGGATCTTTCTAAGGCTATGGGAGTATTCATTCCGCTTATTGTGGTAAATTGCATTATCATGGGTCGAGTGGAAGGCTATGCGTATAACGTACGCCCATCGGAAGTAATCCCGGACGGCCTGGGCATGGGCCTGGGCTACACCTGGGTACTGGTGGGCATTTCCCTGGTACGCGAACTGTTAGGCTTTGGCACAGTCCTGGGCATACAGGTTCTGCCGGATGCGTACACGCCTATTCTGTTCTTTGTGCTTCCGCCCGGAGGGTTCATCGTTTTTGCGCTTTTTATCAGCCTGAACCTTTTTATAAAATCGAAACTCAAGCCTGTGCAGAAAGAAGCGGTGACTGCGGGTGGAAATACATGAACCTCTTTAGCATTTTTATTTCTGCCTTCCTCATCGAAAACGTGGTTATTATTCGATTTATTGCCCTCTGTCCTTTTATAGGCATGAGCGCTGACGAGGATAAAGCCTTTGGCATGGGCATGGCTGTAACTTTTGTTATGGTGCTTGCCACTTGTGTGACATGGCCAATTTATTATTTTATCCTTGCGCCACTGGGTCTGGTTTTTCTTGAACTTCTGGTTTTTATTCTGGTTATCGCCTCACTGGTTCAGCTTGTGGAATACTATCTTAAAAAAGCCGTGCCCAGCCTCTATCATTCCATGGGTATTTACTTGGCCCTGATCACCACCAATTGCGCCATTCTTGCAGTAACGCTGGACAACATTACAAAGGGCTTTAGTTTTATTGAAGCAGTGGTCTACGCATTGGGCGTTGCCATGGGCTTCCTTC
Organism: Treponema sp.; assembly: GCA_031254385.1. The sequence continues at coordinate 1,082 of JAIRUO010000098.1, forward strand.
TTTCGATGATCATTCTGGCAGGCATTCGCAAGAGGATCAGGACCAGCCCGATCCCGGCCTTTCTTAAAGGGACTCCCATTCTTTTTGTATGCGCAGGACTTATATCCGTCGCGTTTATGGGTTTCTCAGGTCTGGTTAAGTAGAGGTAGTCATGACGATTGTATTGATAACTGCTATTTTCGCCCTGCTTCTGGCTTTTGTTCTGGGCCTGGCTCTTGGTTTCTTTAGACAATTTTTTGCTGTACCGATAAATCCCCTAATTGCGGAGATCAAGGGCATACTGCCAGGGGGGAATTGCGGCGCGTGCGGTTTCCCTGGCTGCGAAGGCTATGCCACAGCCCTGGCCGAAAAGAAAACCGGTATTTCCAATTGCCCTGTTGGCGGAACCGCTGTCGCCGAAAAACTCGCGGCTCTAATTGGTGGAACTGTGGACGTTAAGCCACAGGTGGCGGTCCTTGCCTGTCGAGGCTCAAAAGACAAGGCCCTGCAAAGAGGCCAATACATTGGCGTAAAGACCTGCAGGGCAGCCAGAATTTCCACCGGCAGCATCAAGGCCTGTACCTGGGGCTGTCAGGGTTTTGGCGACTGCGTTAAGGTCTGCCAATTTGGTGCAATTACGATGGGAGAAGACGGCCTGCCTGATATTGACCCAGAAAAATGCACAGGCTGTTTGCGGTGCAGCGCCGAATGTCCTCAGCATATAATAAAGATGGTTCCAAAAGATCTAAGAGGCGCCATGCCTCTCTGCTTTAATCTGAACGTGTTAAGAACCCAAGTATCTAAAAACTGCAAGAACGGATGTATCAAGTGCGAAATCTGCGTCAAAAATTGCCCGCAGCAGTGCCTTAAAATGAGCAACGGCATTCCGGTAACAGATTACGCCAAATGCACCAGTTGCGGAACCTGTACGGAAAAATGCCCTGTCAAGGTGATGAAATTGTTTCCCGAAGAAGCTCCGGTTGAAGATTTGGATCCGGCGTGAGAGAACCGACTAAAAAAATCGTGTCCAGAACCTTGACCTATTTATAAAATCCTTTCCATAACTATTGCGCCTTCGATATTTTTACCAACCTCTTTTAGGCCGAGTTTTCTAGAGGCTGCTTGACCGCCAGGAGTAACAACATAAGATAATATCTTGGAAAAAAAAATATTCTTTTGCCTATACTTTTCGATTTCTTCTATAACGCTTGCTAGCAAAATATTCCCAAACTTTTGTTGGCGATATTTTGGTTTTATTGCAATAATACTAAAATATAAATTATAGGTATTATTTTCTTTTAATTCATCTTTTGCTATAACACTCTTAATTTCTATATCTGATTCAAGATGATTACCAATCCGAATTTGTTTATACTCGTCTTCTGTTAAAACTAAACATAGGACATATCCTATTAGTTCATTAGTTTCTTTATTAATTGCCGCAAATTCTATTTTTTTATTTTGTTTAAATAACTCAAAAGATTTATTTTCTTCCCAATAATCATTAGGGTCAGTAAATGACTCTTTGTCTAAATTGATAATTTGTTTTTCTAACTCTTCAGAGATTTCGTTTGTGATAAAAACATTTTCCTTATTCACTATAGTTTAACTTTTATTAGTAGTCTTGCACAACATTTAATGATATTTACTATGTCGTGGTCACTTGCTCCACTGGAGTCAATATAGATCATGACATTTTCCACTTCGTCCCGGCTTTTAGTCCAATGCCATCCATTGCCGTTTTTATCTATATATGCTCCCTTTGCAATTGCCCAATCTGTCGCAAGCGTTTCTCTGGTTGAATCTTCTTTAGAATAGCCATAGTTCGCATCATAACAATCGTCAACTTTCTGAATATCTATATATAAGTTATCTTCAAAGGGAATAAGAAATTCTTTTTCTTGACGCGAAAACATACTATTTAATAAATTATTATTTAAATAGTTTTTTAAGTAACTACCTTCGAATCCGCCTTTCTCTTCGTCAAACTTTATAGGCTCCAATAGGTACTCACTTAAAAGTAGTATGCTCTCATCATCAAAATCAACAACTCGCCACTTGACTGGTTCTACTTCAAAAAAATAGAGGTGATTATCTTCAACTAAATCCTGGTTGTTGAACGTGTAGTTTTTACCAAAAGGCTTACTAACAAATTTTGCATAAAAATTCCCTTCTGATGCAATATATCCTAATTCATTCTTTTTAAAGACTAATTTAATTTTATTTAAGGTATTTTCTTTATTTATAACCTTGGCTGGATATTGACCAAAATATAAATAGTTGTGCTTAACCAGATTTTTATCTACATCGGCAAATATTCTATCTGAGATAGGCTTATCCTTTTCATCATTAATAATTAATCTTGGAATTCTTTGATCCTTAAAACCATAGATGTGAGTAGAAAGCAATCTTAAAAGGGTATTGAAAGATACAAAAGAAGAAAAATCCACTATTTGAAATTTCTTCAATTCATCAGGTAGATCGTTGTAGTCAATGTTCTTTACAAATGGAACAATTATTTTAGAAGGATTGTACTCTAAAAATCTACTCCATTCACTTTTTACATATTCGGAATTAATATAACTGGCTTTACTGGAAAGAAGGATTAATAATTTAGAATTTTTAAGCGCTAAGTCAATATAAGAGTCCCACTCTCCAATTACGTCTTTGAGGACTTCTGGAGCATAGAAAATCGAAGTTATTCCTTCTAGCAAAAAGTTTTCATATAAGAGTTTTGCATCAAAACTGTCTTTAGTTCTGACACCATCTTCACTTTCCTTATAAGAGATAAAGACATCAAATTCTTCTCTATTCATCTAAATACCTCAAAAGTGAAATTCTGGTCCTTGTGAATATGTTGTCAAGGTTGCTAAAGGTTGTCAAGTACAGAAAAGACATTGTAGTCAAGAAAACGCTTCTTTGCCAGTCTGAACAGAGATCCCTACTCCCTACTCCCCACTTCATGCTATACTCTCTTTGTGAACATAATTCTCTTTGAGCCACACGAGATCGGCAAGCCCCTGCCTCGGCGGGACGAGCGTACCATTCATCTTCTCAAAGTGCTGCATAAAAAATGCGGAGATACTTTTGAGGCCGGTATATTGGGCGACAAAAGAGGAACCGGGAGAATTGAGTCAATAAAAATTGACGGCTCGCTGACCTATTCGCTGATCTTAAAGGATGAAGCTCTCAAACGGTATCAAGTTCGCATGGCAGTGGGTTTTCCGAGGCCCATTCAAATACGGCGCATTCTGCGCGACCTTTCCAATCTGGGGATACTGGCAATAGACTTAATGGGAACAGAATTAGGTGAAAAAAGTTATAGGGAAACAAAACTGTTATCTGACGGTGGCGCACGCGCTGCAATGATCGAAGGGGCTGTCCAGGCTAGGGACACGATGATTCCCATCCTGTTCAGTTACGGCAGCCTGGAAGACTGGCTGGGCGAAAGGCCCTGGGACAAGCCCAAGGAGCAAGGCGGGTTCGGCTCCTATAGGATAAGCCCCCTGCTTATTGCCTTGGATAATGTCAGGCCAGAAGGCGCTTTAGCAAATCTGTCCGCAACAGGACAATCCATTGTACTGGCGGTGGGGTCGGAGCGGGGCTGGACAGACTCGGAACGGGAAAAACTGGAAAAGGCCGGGTTCCTGCGGCTCTCTATGGGGGAACGGATTATGCGTACTGAAACCGCCTGTGTTGCAGCGGCTGTCCTGGCTCTGGAAAAAACCGGCGTCTTAGGTTAGGCTTAGAAAATGAATCAGGATCAGGTAAAGAAAAAACTTCTTTCTATAGAAGACGCCCCGCTTGAATTTACCGTCATATTCACAGGGAAAAAAAGTAAGCGGGTAAACGGCCTTTACAAACCGGACTCAAGGGAAATACTAATCCACAACCGCAACTTTGTCGGCGAAAAAGGCGAAGATGGGGACAACCTCCTTCTTTACACGGCCATCCATGAATACGCCCACCATTTACACGCCTGCTCCCGAGGAGGCCAGTTGTCGGCCAGGGCTCACACCGCTGAATTCTGGGCCATACTCCACGGGCTTTTGGAAAAGGCAGAAAAAAAAGGCGTTTACAAAAACGTCTTTGACAGCTCAGAGGAGCTTACAAAACTTACCGAAACAATACGCAAAAAATACCTCAAGGAAAACGGCGCACTTATAAAAGATTTAGGCAAGCAGCTTCTCAAGGCCCGCGATCTCTGTACGGCGGCAGGGGGCCGCTGGGAGGATTACATCGACCGGGTCTTGCGGATTCCAAGGCAGGCCGCCAACCTGGCTGTAAGGATGCACCAGTACAATCTTAACCCTGAAACCGGTGCGGACAATATGCGTTTTCTGGCATCCATCACTAATGAAGAAAAACGGGAGGCCGCCGAGACCGCTCTGCTTTCCGGCAAAAGCCCGGATACCGTAAAAACCGCGATACGCCAAAAGCCCGAAGAGGAACCCAAAGAAAGGCTGGAAAAAGAAAAACTAAGGCTTGAGCGCACCATTGCTACTTTAACCAAGCGCCTTAAAGAAGTTGAACAGGAACTGAAAACAAGCCCAGGCAAATAACATATTTCTGCCGATAATGAATAACCATGTCTTTTTCACGGTTTTGCGCGAAGTTTTGCTATTTATTAATACTGTCATTGCTGGTTTTTTCCGCAGTCTCGGGCCTTCATGCCCAGAGTTTCTCTTTGCCAGTGGTTGGAGTCGAAAGCAGCCGGAATGCGGGGCCGCTTTTTCCCTCAGCATTATTCACCAGCTTTATTGAATCATTTAAGGCCAGAGAAGCTGCAAGGCCTTACTGGGTAAACACAGAAAACGAATCAATCAATTTACAACGCCAATACACTGAGGCCGAATCCATACTCCTCAATAATGATATTCTTGCTTTTTATGGTCATCCCCTTTCAAGAAACATGGGTATACTAGGGCGTCATACCAAGGAAGAATTAAACACTATGCTGACAGCGCTAGCAGAAGAGTACAGGACAGCGGGTGGCCGTGAAATTAAAAAAGCCTTCCATATAATATACGGAACCGTATGGCCCGAAGGTGAAATCGGGATATTAAGAGAATCGGTTCTTAGGGAATACATAGAATATGCCTTAGAAAACGATATACTTGTTTTTATCGATCATCAGATTGGTAGGTATAACCCTGTTGATTCCCTAAGGCAGATGCTGCCCTGGCTAAGGTACCCCAATGTCCACCTTGCGCTTGATCCGGAATGGCGGACTACCAGGCCAATGCAGGAAAT
>JAIRUO010000127.1 GCA_031254385.1 Treponema sp.
CGTTCTTCCGGCGTCATGCGCTCTATGGTTTGCCAGAACGGAGCAGCTATGACAGACGCTATCTCTGTAAACTCAAGTCCTTTTTTTCTGTGCAGATAATCTATTATATAGGTAATAACTTCGGTATCGGTTTGGAGCGTACACTTATAGCCGTACATTTCGATGGCTCGGCGATTAGCGTCATAAGATGAAATTTCCCCGTTGTGTATTACCGAGTAATCCAGAAGCGCAAAGGGATGCGCACCGCCCCACCAGCCTGGCGTATTGGTTGGATAACGCCCATGAGCCGTAAAACACCAGCCTTCGTATTCTTCCAGTTTATAGAATCTCCCAACATCCTCAGGAAAGCCAACAGCCTTGAAAACCCCCATGTTTTTGCCGCTGGAAAATACATAAGCGCCGTCAATGCCTGTATTGACACTGAAAACGCATTTAGCCATAAACTCACGCTCGTCAAGCTGGCTGTCCGACAGCCTTGTATGCAGCGGGGTCACAAAATACCGCCAAATTAGCGGTTCATCGGTGATAGCCTTGACCTTCCTCGTAGGTATTTTTGAAAGGTTGATGATGTCAAAGTGCTCTTCTAAAAAATCCTCACATTCCTTCTTTGAGGACGCTGAATCGTAGAAAACATGAAGGGCATAATAGTCCTTATATTCAGGATAGATACCATAAGCCGCAAAACCGCCTCCAAGCCCGTTTGAGCGGTCATGCATTACGGTAATAGACTTTATTATGTCCTCACCGCTCATGCGCTTCCCGGCCTTATTCAAAATTCCCGATATGGCGCAACCGGATGGAATCCTAACTTGCCCCTCACACTGCATACAACCCTCCAAAACACAAAAAAGACGTTTACCAACAAACCAGCCCGAATGCCGATTTATCGATAAACGCCTTTGTTTATCGCCTTATGAATAGCATTTAAGATGCTTTTTGTCAAGGGCTCCCTATCTCATCCGCCGGATTAGTTCAAAGCAGGCCCGACCATTATGGTACGGGCATTTCCAGAAACCGGCCTTTGGCATACTGGTATCCGGCCTGTTGTCAAGGTTTAGTTCATTATGCCATTCCCCATGTTCGCGATCCATAAAGTGTTTTTGGATGAAATCCCAGATACTGGCCGCCGCATCAAAATATTTCTGCTCGCCGGACAGTTCATAAGCGTTATAGAATCCCACAACTGCTTCTGCCTGGGGCCACCATTCCTTTTTGGGGTGAATTTTCCCTGCTGCGTTACAGCCACTTAACAGTCCTCCGTTTTGGTGATCAATGGCAACGGCATAGGTGGCTTCCGCAATGTGTAAGGCCGCCTGCTTTACTTTTGCAATAAGATTTTCATCGCCAACTGCCAATGCGGCCTCATATAAGAGCCAGCTCCCCTCAATATCGTGACCGTAAGAAATATCACCCACAAGCGAATTCCAGTTCATATCAAAGAATAATTCAAAATGCCAGTTGCGGTTAACGATCTTGTCCAGCGTTATGTGAATAAGCGATTCAAGGGCCTTGTGTACGCGGTTGTCTCCGCCTGCCCGCAAAAGATTGGTGTACGCTTCCAGCACATGAAGATTGGTATTCATGGACTTGGGACTGTTTAAATCTTTTGCGCTAAGCCGGGAATCATTGACGCTGTGCCATTCATCGGTACAGGCTTCAATATACCCGCCTGAGGCCGGATCAAACCCGTGAGCTTCAATTGCGTCAAATAAGGCATGGGCCAAATCCAGCGATGATTGATCTTTTACGGCGCGGAAATGTTCACTAAGCGCGTATATACCAAAAGCGATATTATAAAACTGCTTGCGGGTATCAAGCGGCTGGCCCCTGTAATCGGCAAGCCAGTACAGCCCGCCATTGGTTTTGTCCAAAAATGCGGCTGTCAAAAATTCTTTTGCATGAGCCGCGCAGGTCTTATACGATTCGTCATTAAAAAGGCCATAAGCGGCGGAAAAAGTCCACAGTATGCGGGCATGAAGAATGCCGCCTTTAGCAGCGGTTTTATTCACCTTTCCAAAAAAATCAGCCTCGCCAAAAAAACCGCCGTTTCCCCTGTCGGTCATGCCCTGCCAGAACGGCAGAATGTTTTCTTTGACCGCTAGTTCTGCATCAACTTTACTCAGCATAACAGCCTCCGTGTCAGCTATTAATTCTCATACGTTCTCAATATTCCTTCTGCGATTGCCCTTTTTGTAGAACGTAAATCCATTGCCTGTTTTTCAATATATCTGTGAGCTTCTTTTTCATTCATTTTCATATAGGATATCAATATATATTTTGCGCGGTCTACTATGCGTATATCTTCAATTTTTTGTTTTAACTGAACATTTTCAGCTTGAATCCGTTTAATCCTGTTTTGCGCCGATTTTGCCAGTGTGAGCGCAGACCAAAAAATAGTCTTATCCACTGGTTTTGAGATTGTCAGAACGCCGTCTTCCTCACAAACTGCAGATATTGCGTCAAAGAATTCGCTCTTTACGACCAGTATAACTTGCGATTCGCTTTTAGAAGCAATATATCTGGACAGGCTCTCGCCGGTTTCATCGGGAAGAGGCGCATTGACAATCACCAAATCAAAATCCAGTTCCGAAAGAAGCCTCCGCGCCTCACCGCAGGACTGCAAGAAGGCGATTTGTTTAACGGAAGCTTCATTTAGAATCTCTGAGAAAAATGTGTCGTTTTTTTCTGTACTTAATATCAGAGCACTTTCCATTATTCGCCCCTATATAATGCTAAAATATCGCTCTTTATAAAATTTCTCTTTGCTTCTGGCATATAAAAAGTCACTGGCTTCGGATTTTTTTAAGCAAAGATATTTCTGGAGCAATTCTTCGCCGGTCACCTTTTTTATAAAACTGCTGCTTTCCGCCAGGGCTATCGCTTTTTCCAGGCTGTCTGGCAGCATCTCAAGCGTTTTAATAACATCATCGCCAGCCGTATACAGATCCGCGTCAACAGCGGGCGGCAGCGTCATATTGTTTTGTATCCCATCAAGCCCCGCTTCAATGATCAGCGCAAAAGAAAGATACGGATTCAACGCTGGATCCGGTGAACGCAATTCCATCCTGACCTTATCGCCGGTCGCAGCCGGAATCCTTACTAACTGAGAACGGTTCTGATGCGACCATGAGATGTATTTGGGCGCTTCAAACTTGCCAAAGCGTTCATACGAATTGGTAAGCGGATTTAGAAATAAAGTGATTTCGGATATTCTTGAAAGTATCCCGGCGATAAAACTCTCGGCAATATCTGAATGTCCTTCGCTTGCATTTTTGAAAATATTTTTCCCATTTTGGGAGAGGGAAAGATTTATGTGCAATCCGTTTCCAGCGGCTTCCAATATTGGTTTAGGCATGAAGGAAGCAAACAGGCCGTTACGCGCGGCAATAGCTTTGACGACAGATTTGAAGGTTTGCAGATTATCGGCGCAGGTAATGGCATCGCTGTATTTAAAGTCAATCTCGTTTTGTCCCGGCCCCTGTTCATGGTGCGAGGTTTCCGGGTTTAGCCCCATTTCCTCAAGTGTCAGGCATATCTCGCGCCGTATATTCTCGCCACGGTCGAGCGGTGCCATATCAAAATACCCGCCAGTATCAAACGGTATATCAGATGGTTCGCCGTGTTCATCAGTTTTAAAAAGATAAAATTCACATTCAGCTCCAATTTTGCAGGAATACCCCATCATCGCGCTACGTTCGACAGCCCTTTCCAATAACATTCTGCCATCGTGTAAAAACGCGGAACCATCCGGGTTTTTTATATCACAATAAAAACGCGCTACTCTGCCCGGCCCCGGTCGCCAAGGAAGCACCGCCAAAGTCACAGGATCGGGAAACAGGAACAGGTCGGAGGACGCAACATCACGAAAACCGCGAATCGCGTGCGCATCGAAAGAAATGCCGTTTTCAAACGCGAACTGCAACTCTTCTGCCATAATCGCAATATTTTTTTGGAGTCCCAGTATGTCGCAAAAATTGAGCCTTATAAATTTGATGTCGTTTTCTTTTACAAATTCCAGAATCTCATTCGCTGTACTATTCATAATAAACGCCTCCTGTACTGCTGTAACGCATACCGCAGAATCGGGCTTTTGTCAACATAGGTCTTGTAGCAGTTGTCCATTGCAGGGTATATTATCTGTAGGAGTTATCAGGAACAATCATGAATACAAACCCAGTTGCCGCTTATCTGTCGTCTACGCCAGCGGAAAAGGTAGATAACTGCCTTCTAGCCTATCTTTGCAACCTTACCGAAACAGCCAGGGTTGCGCCGGAAATTGCAGCTTCAATTGTCAATGAGCTGGAAAACCAGCGGAAGCGCGTCAAGCTTATTGCCAGCGAAAACTACTGTTCCATGGCGGTCCAACTGTCCATGGGAAACCTTCTTACAGATAAATATGCCGAAGGAATGCCAGGGCATCGTTTTTACGCTGGAAACGAAAACGTAGACGCGATTGAGGCCCTGGCCGCAGAAGAAGCCAGAGAAGTCTTCAATGCCGAATATGCCAATGTCCAGCCCCACTGCGGGGCGGATGCCAATCTGCTGGCTTACTGGGCCATTTTGAATACCCGTGTGGAAAACCCCACATTGGCCAAAATTGCGGCTTCAGAAAACCCAGGAGCGTCAGGCGAAATCAATCTATATAAACTTAACGATGTCCAGTGGAAAGAACTCAAGGCGGAACTGGGAAACCAGCGGCTTTTGGGGCTGGATTATTTTTCAGGCGGGCACCTGACTCACGGTTACCGCTATAATCTTTCTTCCCGCATGTTTGACGTTTACACTTATACGGTCTCCAAAGAAACGAATCTTCTGGATTATGATGAAATTGAGAGCCAAGCGAAAGAGGTGAAGCCCCTCATACTGCTGACAGGTTATTCTGCGTATCCGCGAAAAATTAATTTCCGGCGCATGAGGGAGATTGCCGACTCTGTAGGCGCGGTTTTCATGGTTGACATGGCGCACTTTGCCGGGCTTGTGGCAGGAAAAGTCTTTACCGGAGATTATGATCCGGTTGCACACGCGCATGTCGTTACCAGCACCACGCACAAGACCCTCCGCGGCCCCAGGGCCGGGCTTGTACTTTCCACCAAAGAGTTTACCAACAGCCTCGACAAAGGCTGCCCCCTTACCATGGGCGGGCCCCTGCCCCATGTAATTGCATCCAAAGCCGTAGCCTTCCGGGAAGCTAAGAAACCGGAGTTCCAGACTTACGCGGCAAAGATAGTCGAGAACTGCCAGGCCCTTGCCACATCCTGCATGAAGAACGGCCTGGAAATACTGACAGGCGGCACTGACAACCATCTTATGCTGGCAAACGTCAAAGCCTTGGGCCTTACCGGCCGCCAGGCAGAAACCGCCCTCCATGAATGTAACATCACCGTCAACAGGAACAGCCTTCCCTTTGATCCCAATGGCCCCTGGTACACCTCCGGCCTAAGAATCGGGACAGCCGCAGTTACCACCTTGGGCATGGGAAAAGACGAAATGAACGAGTTAGGTGAAATCATGGCCTTAGTATTAAAAAATACCAAAGCCGCTTCCAATTCCAAAGACCCTTCAAAACTCAGCAAGACAAAATATGTTATAGATGAACAGGCAAAAAACGAAGCCTTAACACGGGTGGAAAAACTTCTTTCACGTTTCCCGATCTATCCTGAACTGGATCTGAAACTGTTAAAAGAAATATTTTGTAAATAAAAAACAAAGGAGCACAACATGGATTATTTGGGATTCAACGCTTATGAAAAATCAATAAACCGGAAGGGGCCGCTTCACATTTTTATGATAAAAGATGAAGATGGCGATGCTATTATCCTTCAGGGGAAAAATCCCGGCTTCAAGGGAACCAAACTCCAGGGGGACAAAATCAAGGTTCCCCTTACGCATAAAAACGCCGAAGTTTTGCGCAAGGTTTTCCCTTTTACCGCTCCTAGCCAGGTTCTGGACAAGGAACGGAGTTTTGGCGCAGGGGATCGGCTTGGGATTGCGTCTCCTGGGCATATCAGGGTTTTTACACAATATGATGCCTACCCCATTCTTGCACAGCAGTCCATCCGTGAACTTAACCTGACTAACCGAACCTACGAAGATGTCCTTGATGCAGCAACCTTCGCCGTATTCCGGGAGGGTTTCAAGAAAGGCTGGGGCGCTGACGGCGATCATCTCAAAACTCCTAAAGATATAAAGTACGCCCTCTCTCTTGGTTTTACCATGATTACCCTGGACTGTTCCGAACACATCAAAGGAAATATTACCGATGAAAACGCTCCGGCACTGCCTACCGGATACGCAGATAAATACCTGAACAAAACTTTTGATATTGGCGAAAATGTCACCCTTAGCTTTACCGAGGCTGAATTAAAAAAAATCGTTGCCATATACGGCGAAGCAATAGGCTTTGCAAAGGAGATGTTCAACAAATTCATCAAGAAAGCGAAAAACCCGGTTGGCTTTGAAATTTCCATTGACGAAACTTCAACCCCCACCACTCCGCTACAGCATTACTTTGTTGCCCGTGAGCTCATTGACTCTGGGGTCAAGTTTGCTACCATTGCGCCCCGATTCTGCGGCGAATTCCAAAAGGGTATTGATTATGTCGGCGACCTTGTGCAGTTTGAAAAGGAAATCAAAATACACGCCGTCATTGCCCGGCATTTCAAGTACAAACTGAGTATACATTCGGGTTCGGATAAATTTACGGTATTCCCCAGTATAGGAAAAGAAACAAAGGGGATTTTCCATGTCAAAACAGCCGGAACCAACTGGCTGGAAGCCATGCGCGTTGTCGCCATACTCGACCCAGGTCTTTACCGCGAGATTCACAAGTACGCGCTTTCTGCCTTTGACGAAGCCCGCAAATATTATCACGTAACAACAGACATTAAAAAAATCCCTAACGTGGATAAACTGAGCGACAGGGAACTCGCCGAACTCTTTAACCAGAACGACAGCCGCCAGCTTATTCACATAACCTACGGCCTCATCCTTAACAAAAAAAATGCGGACAGTTCTTTTGCTTTTAAGGACAGGCTCTACAAACTGTGGAGAGAAAAGGAAGAAGTTTACGCCCAGGCCCTGATGAAACACATAGGTAGGCACCTGGATCTTTTGGGGTAAAGAAAACCTAATAGTCCTGCTCGTTCTCAGCAACAAGTGAATCAGCACTATAATTGTACTCGGTATCATAAATGCCATTTTTTATCTCATAGATAGTTTCTTTTACTTCGTTAACGCAATCCTCAAGGTTTTCCTTTATTTCATTACCCCAGTAACGAAGTATAACCCATCCCATATTTTCAAGTTCTCTCTCAATTTTATTATCCCGTGCAATATTACGGTCTATCTTGGGGAGCCAATAATCACGATTCGTTTTTATGCTTTCTTTTTTATTTTCCCAATTTTTACCATGCCAGAATTCTCCATCACAAAAAATAGCAATTTTGTATTTTGTTATTGCAATATCCGGGCAACCTGGCAGTATTTTATAGTTTTTTCGATAGCGAATGCCTTCTTTCCATAATGCTTTACGCAGTTGAACCTCAATTGAGGTATTTTTATTTCTAATATGCGACATAGCTATATGCCGCTGTTCAGGAGTCAAGCGATCCATTCAGAATCCTTAAAAACTTCCCACATAAAAATACTTGCTGCAGAAGCTATGTTCAGCGAATTCACAGCCCCGGTTACAGGTATACTGATTATCCCATCACAGACAACTTTAAGGGCCTGGCTTATGCCTTTGGCTTCATTGCCCAGAATCAGGACAAGAGGCCGCTGTAAGACGCAGGTATCCAAAGTCAAATCGCCACCAGAATCGGTTCCCCAGACTTTAATGCCGTAACGACCTCTCATGGATTCAAGCAGATTTTGAAACTCTTCCAGCGATTCTATTTGTATTGGCGTTGTGAAAAAAATACTCCCAAGGCTGGCGCGTATGGTTTTGGGATCCCAGGGATCAACGCCATGACCGATGCACAACACAGCATCAACACCAAACGAATTGGCGGAGCGTATAATTGAGCCAAGGTTCCCGGTGTCCGATGGCCTGTCCAGAACCAGAACAAACGGTTTTTCAGGCAGTGCCACTTCACCTAATTGCAGCAATGGCATTTTGGCGGTAACAAGCATTTCAGAAGGATCGCTACGGTCGCAGAGTTTTCTATATAAATTACCAGACATTTCGATGATCTTGAGCCCGACCA
>JAIRUO010000167.1 GCA_031254385.1 Treponema sp.
CGTATGACGGGGGTAAGGGAAGCAACTGACATTTTTTAACTCCTTTTTAATTAAAGGCCCGGAAAACCATTTTGGGCCATTTTTTAATGAGTAATTATAACAGATTTTCTGTAAAAAAAAAGTGGGTAAATGGCGTAATTGCAGCATTTACTAGAACTCTGTAAAATAAGACTATGCCTGAATTATTCTATTCTTCTGTTGAAGAAATTCATAAGCTTTATAAATCGAAAAAACTAAGCGTAAGGAAGCTGGTCATGGCATACCTCTCAAGAATCGCGGTAATTGATTCTGGCACAAAGGGGCTAAAATCGGTTTTGGAGCTTAACCCTGACGCGCTGTTTATCGCCGATGTTATGGACGCAAAACTGCAAAAAGGAGAGGAATTGACCCCTCTCTTTGGAATACCTGTCTTGGTAAAGGACAACATCAACACGGCGGACAGGCTCCGTACCAGCGCCGGTTCCATAGCCTTAGCTGATAACTATGCGCCCTGCGACGCGCATATCATAAAAAATTTGCGAAAGGCTGGAGCTCTAATATTGGGCAAGGCGGGCATGACCGAATTTGCCAATTACATGACACAAAATATGCCTTCTGGCTACAGTTCAAGAGGCGGACAGGTCATAAACCCCTTTAACAGAAAGATAACGCCCAGCGGTTCAAGCTCAGGTTCCGCCGTTGCCACGGCAGCCGGCCTTTGTACGCTTTCCATTGGCACAGAAACTTGCGGCTCAATTATTTCTCCTGCCTCATACAACGGCATTGTGGGGATAAAGCCCACCCTTGGCCTAGTCGGGAGGAGCGGCATAGTCCCCATATCAAGCACCCTCGACACAGCCGGCCCCATGACAAGGACTGTCCGGGACGCGGCTATTCTTCTAAATGTAATTGCCGGTTACGATCCTGATGATCCGGCAACACACGCTAATAATCCAGGGCAGGCCGGTTCAGCAAATTACACCAAATACCTGGTTCCAGATGGATTGAAGGGTTTAAAAATCGGCATTAACAGGTCTTTGACGCAAAATGTCGAAACCCTTAGAAAGGAAGAAGAAACCGCATTTAACAATGAATGTAAATTGGCAGTAGCTGCTGGCGCAGTATTGGTTGATAATGTGAAAATACCTTCAGCCTCTGCCATCAACAAAATCATGCGTTACGAGTTTAAAGCCTGCATGAACTATTACCTTTCTTGTCTTCACGGCAGCGCAATAAAAAGCCTTGAAGATATTATCGAATACAACCAGTCTCACGCCGCTCTTGCGTTAAAATACGGACAAACTATTTTGCTCGACTGCCAGAATAATACCTCCGGTACAATGACAGAGCCAGAATACCTCAACGCCCTGGCAGAACGCGAAAAAGCCATCGCAGATCTGGACAAGCTCTTTGACGAAAACAGCATTGACATATTGTTATGCGATGCCTTTTCCAGTATCGCGCCTTTTACCGGATTCCCCAGCATGACAATTCCTATAGGCTATAGAAAAAATAAGGTACCCATAGGCTCATACTGGGTCGCCAGGCGTTTTGACGAAGGGACGTTGATAAAGGCAACTTTTGCGATGGAAGGGTTGTTGGGGTTATCATGATGCGCCGTTTTTACCGGAATTTAACCTTTTGTTTACTGTTAGTTTATAACACTCCCCTATTATTGCATAATCCGGTATTATAAAATAAATGACCATAAAACGGCGTTTCTTCATTTCCAATATTCGCATGGTTATGGTAACTATAGGCGGCTTAATAACCGGCTATCTGGTTACCCGCCTTGTGCTCTCGGCCATTTTACAGACATGGCGCATTTTTGAACCTTCCAATTTTGAAGCGTTCAGAGATACTGGCCTGGACAGCCTTGCCTTCCTTGTTTCTTTTACAGTCTTTGCCGCGTTTATCTGCATTATTAACAGCATACTCAGCTACCGCATGGCAAAAAACATTACCATGCCGCTGGATATTTTAAGCAGGGGCGTAAAGCAAATACAGGAAAACAATTTTGCCTATCGCATTGAGTATGATGGCGATGATGAATTCAGCCCGGTCTGCGAAGCTTTTAACCAGATGGCAGCCCAGCTTGAAGATTCCACAAGACGGCGCATAAAGGATGAGGCAAACCGGCGCGAATTGCTGGCCGGCATCTCCCACGATTTGCGCACTCCGCTTACGACCATTAAAGGCTATATTGAAGGGCTTGAAGCCGGGGTAGCCTCGACCGCAGAAATGCAAGAGAAATATTTTTTGGCCATTAAAAACAAGACCGCCTCTTTGGAACACATTATTGAACGGCTCTTTATGTTTTCCAAACTTGATATGGATGAATTTCCGCTTACCCCGCGCAGAGTAAACATAATGCGCGCTATTACGGACATGATAGAAGAACTGACGGAAGAATACGCGAACAGGGGCCTTATCATCACCATTACCGGCAATCTTGAACATTTTGTCCTTATTGATGCGGTGTTTCTTAGGAATGCGCTTATCAACATACTGGAAAACAGCGTCATGTATAAAACCAAAGAAACCGGGCGCATGGAAATAAACGCTTCCCTTGCCGGCAATTCCATACTGATCCGTTTTGCAGATGACGGCCCCGGCGTTAGCCCGGACGCGCTCCCCAAACTATTTGATGTGTTTTACCGAGCCGACCCGTCTCGGCACACCAAGGGTTCCGGCCTTGGGCTTGCCATAAGCGCAAAGATAGTTGAACATTCAGGAGGAAACATCTATGCAGAAAACAGCGGCTTGAACGAGTCCGGGGGAGGGCTTGCCGTTGTTATTCGATTGCCAATCGAAAATCCTCCGCTAGCCAGCCGACCACCAACTGAAACAGAGGCGAACTAAATGCCGGAATCAAAACCAAGAATACTGATTATTGAAGATGATCCTGATATTGCAGCGCTGGAAAAAGATTTTCTTGAGATCAACAATTTCGAGGCTGTTATAGAAGGGGACGGGCTTAAGGGCATGGAACGCGCCTTAAAAGAACAATACGCGCTCATTCTGCTTGACCTTATGCTCCCGGGAAAAGACGGTATGACAATTTGTCGCGAGCTCCGCGCAAAGATTGATATCCCTATTCTAATGGTAACGGCCCGCATTGAGGACATTGACAAGATACGCGGCCTTGGACTGGGCGCTGACGATTATATCACCAAACCGTTTTCCCCGGCAGAACTTGCTGCCAGGGTAAAATCCCACATAGCACGTTACATAAGGCTCACAAAAAACGCAGGTTCTTCAACAGCAATGGAGGAACTTGACTTTGGCGATTTAAGAATAGAT
>JAIRUO010000206.1 GCA_031254385.1 Treponema sp.
CGCGGCGAACGCTTTGCCCGCCATACGACAAACCTAAAGGGCTGTAATGATATACTCTGCCTGACAAAACCGGAAGTAATTTCCGGTATCCACGAAGCCTATCTGGAAGCAGGTGCGGATATTATAGAGACATGCAGTTTGAACGCGACAACTGTTTCCCTAAAAGATTACGGCCTTGAGGATTTGGCCCGTGAAATGAGCAGGGCTGCCGCCTCTATTGCCCGGAAAGCGGCGGATAAGTTTTCCACGCCGGAAAAGCCTCGTTTTGTTGCCGGGAGCATAGGGCCAACCGCAAAGAGCGCATTCTTTACCCAGGACATAGATCATCCTGAGAAACGGCAGATAAGCTGGGACGAACTTGATGCGGCATATTATGAAAACGCCAGAGGACTCATCGAAGGAGGAGCGGATTTTCTCCTTATAGAAACCGTATACGACAGCCTTAACGCAAAAGCCGCATTATTTGCGATTAATCGCCTCTCTGCCGAGTTGGGTCGGGATATACCGGCAATGGTTTCCGCCACGGTTTCCGAATCCGGCAGGATGCTGACCGGACAGACTTCCGAAGCGTTTTGCGCTTCCATGATGCATAGCGATCCGTTGGCCCTGGGCCTTAACTGCTCTTTTGGGGCAGAAGCACTCAAAGCCCCTCTGCAAAAGCTATCCGCCTTTGCCCCCTGTCCGGTACTGTTTTACCCTAATGCGGGACTGCCGGATCGCCAGGGCGTTTACAGCGACACCTCGGAAATTATGGCCCGCGCTGCCGAAGCCTGCATGAAGGACGGCCTTATAAACATTATAGGCGGCTGCTGCGGTTCTACTCCCGCGCATATTGCAGCCATTGCCGAGGCAGCCAAAAATTATAAACCCCGGCTCATTCCGGATCAGTACAAAAAAACCATCCTTAGCGGCACACAGGTTCTGAAAATAGAAAAAGAGACAATTGCCAATTCCCTGAATACCGCCTTCCCCTGGCAGAGCGCCCTTGATAGCGGGAATTATGAAGAAGCAGTTGAGATCGCAAGGGATTATAATAAAGAGCTATATATCCTGCCTATATGCCCGGATAAGGCCCCGGACCCTTTGGCTGCGCTAAAGGGTTTTATTTTCCAGGCCTCTGCTTTTTCAGAGTTGGCAGAACTCCCCATATTAATAGAAAGCTCCCACTGGGATGTAATTGAGGCAGGACTGAAATGCTTGCATGGCAGAGGAGCTGTCAGATATATTGCTTCAGAAGAAACCTGTAGAGAAAAAACGGAAATAATCCGCGCTTACGGCGCAATACTAATAAGCTAATTGCGCCCAACCCCCAACCCCTAACTCCCTAAGCCCTAACTCCCTATCTCCCTATCTTCATGCCTTTGTGTGACAAAATTAAGGATAAATCCCCTTTATAAAAAAATTCAAAAAAAACAAAAAAAAAACACAAATTTAGTGGTCGTCAGTGACTTTACTTATTATTTTTAAAATGGGGAGCTGACTTCTATTAAGTTTTGTGAACTAGCCGGTATAGTCTGCGAACTCAGCTCCCCAACATTTAACCCGGAGGAACAAAATTGTTCTATGACTTGCACCTGGACACAGGTAAAAACACAAGGAGAAGAGTATGAAAAGGATAAAATTTATCCTGCTTGGACTCGTCGTAATCTCAGTTATACTTTCTATTGTAAGCTGTCTTGACCCGCTCACATTTAATCCTGACTTTAAATTAAACATAAAGGCAGAAATAACCGGCCAGATCGATGCCTGGTTAAAAGACAACTCGGTTTTATGGGTGATCAACAAATCAAAGACCGTCGATATCAGGGAGTTAAAAATTACACGCGACGATAATGATGAGGTATATCCCATAATATACCCACCTGGAGATATATACGGATCGGGAGCGGCAATACCGCATGGTACGTCTTTGGCATCTTATCACAGGCCGGCACCGCACAATCCGGTCCCCTGGTATACAGTTGAAATTACTTACTCAACTGCCGGTATGACTTTCCCGCAAGATAAACCGGATTGGTGGGATAGTAGTTATGCTATTGATTACGGCGTTTATCCTCCGCAGGGGCCCGACCATACCATTAAGGTTAAAAAGCAAATGCCGCGCGGACTGGATTATGTTCTGTTGTTCTACAAAACATCAGAAGGCCAGTTAATGGTTGTTGACCAAGACACGGAAAAACACGCGCCCAACCCCACCGATACTATCGAAAACGGCCAGGTAGGGCTTCCTCCCAACAATAATCAGGTGATTGTTTCGGGCCTTATCAACGCGATTATCAACAATGAAATCACCGTTACCGGTCTTGATTCCCGGCTCGAAGGCATTATAAACGAGATCAGAAACGCCGGACAAAACGCTATCCTAAGTACTGGTGATTTAAGCGCTGTTATAAATAACGCGTTTGACAGACACGCTCAAACTTTGCTTGACGCATTCCTGAATCACAAGATTGAAGTCCAAAATACAGTAAACGTAGATACCGGTATGCAAACTCTGATTGAGTATCTGCGCGACAGGTATAATCAGAGCAAAGTAGAAAGGTCGATCACGGTTTATAATGCTTCGTCAAGCGTAATAATTGACAGCATCGATATCAGCCAGAATGCCTTCCGGGCAACAACCAACGGCAATACGATCGGTGGCGGCGATTCCTATAACGTCTATCTGCAGTCACCCGAACGAAACTTCGAGATAAAGATCAAGTATCATTATATCGGCAGTTCAGTCCAGCTTACCAAGACCAACAAGATAGCTGTTATGGGAGATGAGTACATCGTATTCTACAAACAGCTCGGTGACAACTTTAACATCAACAAAACTACCGATATGAACCTACTTCTGACAAGTGCCGACAAAAACGACTTTATCGTCAACAACGATATCAATTCGGTCAAGTTCAATATTCTTAATGAGTCATCCGCAATGAGAGTTGTCGGCCTGGCTATTAGGAAATACAGGGCTGCAACGACCGACCTGATGTACTATAAAGATGATAGCGGCTTCATATCCCATGGTCCTATCGGAGCGGCTGGCGGGAACGACTCGGTTATTTTCTCCAAGTATGAGTCAATAATTGAATCCGGCGAATCTTACACTATCCAAATAATAGGCGAAGACTACCGCGATGCTGTTGGCAAAGGGATGGTTGTTATTGAATTGCAGCGTCCGCTATACATGGGCGGTGCCGTAACTCTTACGGTAACAGAAACTATGGTTCAAAATGCCAAACAGCATAATGTGCCAAAAATTTCTTATCAGGTGACGGCTAACGGCGGTACTGGCGATCCTCACAATGCGGCTTACGATACTACGGGACTGACATTTACCTTCGATAGCGCACCATCGGCAATACCAACATTCGATTACATTGGTGGTGTTACAGTTGGACAGTTGACCAAAACGTCTAATCCTCTTGTTTATACAGCAACTTGTACTGCGGTAGCGGATGCTACCATACAGGTAATCTGTGGAAATACGCAGACATCAAATGTAACGGCAGATGTTCATTATGTGCAGGTATTTAAGTCACAGCCTGGGGTTCCAGATGTTATAACTACCAGGTACATCTTCAAAGAAGCGTATGTTGAAAACCCGGTAGTGCAGCGTAATACCGATCATCAATTAAGATGGGTGCTTAAATACGACACCGTAATCTATACAAATGGTGTAGAAACCAGCAGACAGACCACAACTAAAACCCAGTTAGGCGAATGGTTAATCGACAGTTCCATAAACAGCGGGTACATCAGCTTTAACAAGACAGGCTTGTTAAAAATAGGCCCAAGGCCGTCTGGTGCAGTTGCATATCACGCTAACGATAAAGTAGGCGTAGCAGAATGGGACTTCTATGCAAGCGTTGAGTTTGGGCAGACTGTTGACGGGCATCTTGTCGAAAATATGCCGTATCAGTCCGTACCCTTATTCCTTGGGCCGATTCAGATTGGTTCCAAAAAGGTTTACGGCTTGCAAGTAACGCTGAAAATCAAGAATTAGAAACCATTTTGCATGAGGCAAAGCGGGGACAAGGTCCCCGCTTTTTTTATTGACGAACTAAGCGAGCGTCGCGCCGTGCTTGCACGGCATACGTCCCTGCGGGCCGTTTGCCTATAGGAAAAGATTTTTGCGCCGCCATTCGGCGGCGTGGCATGACCGAGCGTGTGAAATCAAAAAAGGGTTTACCCTTTATCCCTTCTGGCGCTTTCTTACTGATTCTTTGAAGAGAGCATCCGCATCTATGCGGTTGTCAACCCCAGTCAGCGGCGTAACTCCCTCTCCCCTTACGCTACGGAATAGCGGGCCGGGTCTAGATTCGTAGGCCCAACTGTCTTCGTTATTTGCTATATAATCCAACACAGTAGCGACAGCCAGGGTAAAGTAAACCAGAGAGGCGTTATTTCTGTTTTTTTCTGCCAGTAACGCGTCCAATCTTTTTGAAAGGGGATTGGGAACCTGAAAATCATAGCGATCCCAGGGGTTGTTAATTCCTTCGCAGCGGGCTTTTGCTTCAGCGCCTCCAGCGCGTTTTCCCACTTCAATACCAGCGCCGACTGCTGTCAAATACCGCCTTAGTTTTTTTATTTCAGGATAAATGGCGATTATATCTTTCTTCTGGAACGATGGCGTGGCAAGGGAATCAAATTTATAATACGGCAAATAGAAAAGCCTCTTGGCCCAATGGAGATCGGATATTATCCTTTTGGTATAGGGAGAATTCCAGTTTTCCGGAGCGCTTTCCAGCATACGGACAAATTCTGCCATACGAGGCAGATATTCCTTGTCTAAACTGCTTTCCAGGCAATAACGCCAGTTATTTATTATGCCGCTTAATGATTCTCCTATTGTTTCAGGATTTCCGTTCTGGCCTACGATAGTCCCAAAAGAAACAAAACGCAGGCCAAAGAACAGTTCTTCGATTATCCTCATTAGGATGAATACCTGCTGAATACAATCCGTTGGAGCAATGTAAACAAACCCTTTGCGCAAATCAAAGATACCGTCAAAATACGGGTAAAGATCCGGACAGGTTGAGATGCGGTCCCAGCCGGCGCCGGGAAAAAGTATCTCCAGAGTTTGAAGCCCCTTTTCCAGGGCCTTTTTCTCCCCTTCTCTCGCGGCCTTCCGAGCCAGTTCTTCCGGAGTCTCCTCCGGCTTTTCTTCACTTTTTACTACTTCTGCTTTATTCGCCTTTTCATCATCAGCCCTGCCGTCGGCTTTGTCGTCAGGCTTGCCATCGACCTTGTTATTATCTGAATCTGACCTGGCAATAGGGGCAGGATCGATTTGTTCATCTTCGCTTACTCTTAGAAAATCCATAATCCTATTTTTGCGTTCTGTAAATAATTCTTCGTAGGTCAGCAATTTGGTTGAAACCGCCTTCATTAAAAGGGGGTGCATTAGGAAACGTATGTCCTTGCGAACATTAGTATACGCTGCCATTGCGGTTTTGAGCAGTTCCGGATACTTGTTTTGGGCCTCAATGGGATTCTCCATGTACAATGCTTTATAAAGAATTTTATATGCTCCCCGAATATGGGCATCCGTATTCATCTTATCCAAAATAAAAAGTGGCCTGTAAACTGCCCTGAGTATTTCAGCACAATCTTCAACTTTTACATTTCTGGGATGGGACTGAAGCTTGCCCAGTTCATCAGAGTAACCTTCAATGTTCCAGTATCTAATGGTTTCCAAAACGGCAAAAGCCAGAGGCGCACTTTTTTTGATCCTTTCATTACGCCGTATGTTGTTGCGGGGAAACAGAGTGCGGGTTGTGGTTACAAGGGTTTCCAGTTGCTGGTAATATTCATTCAGCCTTTTGGTAATAAATACAGGATTTACATAATCCGGAATATCGCCAAAGACAGAAATCATGGAAAAGAGAATCTGGGAAGATGATTTTATTTCAAATTGACTCTGGCCTGCGTATTGATCCATTTTTATTCGGTCAAAATAATTGACCTTAAGGCTGACAGAAGGATCATCTTCCGGATCGGACGGCTTTTGCCGTTTTTGTTTCTGCGTTATTAGTGCCAGTTCCTGATCAAGAGCCACTTCTACGCGGTTTCTTGGTATATTGCTGGGTCTATCGCCTATCTTTACATCAACCCGCTCATGCCTAGTTTTTTTTGACTTACTCTCGATCTTTACGGGTTCGGCGGACCTTTCATAACCAACTTCTCCCCCAAGAACGTCAGCCATTCGTCTTGCTTCATCTAAATCAATAACTTTCAAATTCTGACGTACACGGTCTAGTTCACCGGGGGCATAAACCTCTTTTTCCTTTTTTGCCATGCTAACCTCAATCTTACAGGATACGAAGTCTCCTAATTATACCCTTAAAAAAAGCTTTTCGGCAGTACCCCACATATTCCTCAAAGGGATTTCTTCTCCTTCGGAACTAACCACTACCCCGTTAAAATAACCCAGGGGGCTTTCATAATAGGAACGGGGAAAAAATAAATTCACTACATATTTAACCGGCTCTTTAGTAGTAAATACTAAATCCACCATTCCTTCCATATCCTGAATGATCCATTCCGATTCCGTCTCATTGGCAGGGGTAATTTTTACCGGTGGCAGAGGGGTAAGCTTGCCGTCAACCCAAAGGGCGTTTTCATTATTTTTGTATGATTCTTTAGCCTGGTTCTCGCCTAAAGAAAAACCAATGCGCCGATTTTTGGAATCAAACCCAGTGGCTGTACACCCTTGCGTATACATTGAAAAAGGGTAAAACCCCTTATAATCGCAGAAGATCCCTGAAGTTTTTGAAGGGTCAAGGTGCAGATGCCGTCCGCCAAAGACCATATCCCCCTGTACCTGGGCCAGGGTTTTATAGGCGTACATGCTTCTTCTTTCGGAAAACAAAAGGCTTACCGCCATAGGAACGGTAGGCTCTTTATTAAGATCAAATTCCGCATGGGCTGTAAAGGAAGGCCGTTTCCGCGTGGCTTCAATATCCAAATCAAGCTTTATTGAATTTGCGTCAAGCCAGCTATGTATGCGGAAAAAA
>JAIRUO010000253.1 GCA_031254385.1 Treponema sp.
TATTTTGGCATCAACAGATCATTGAATGAGTTTTCAATTGATAATGGGGCGTCCCTGGAAGATTTTTATTCCCAATCCAAGCTTGATCCGGATGATCCCATAGATGCCTGGTATTTTGAGCTATGCAATTCAAATAATGAATATGCCTTTAACATTGACATTGATAAATACTCGCTCGAACGGCGCTTATGGATTAATCATAAGGTAGTATCAGACGGCACTCTTGTTGGCGTGTTTTGCTCAGGGCTTAATTTGGAGGCCATACTGGAGAGCATGTTCGCCAAAAATGATACTAATAATGTCAGGGGCTATGTAATTGACCGGCTCGGACAAATACAGCTAATCAGCGGCATTAGCGGTTCTGAAACTGAGAAAACAAGCGTTATTCAGATGGAAAGCCCTGATTCTGTTTTTGCAAAGGAAATAGATTCTTATCTTGCAAACATAGAAGGGTATTTTGGCCCTAATTCACAACCATTGGTTTTTAAGCTGTCAAAGGGGCCGTACAGGTTTGTTTCGATTGCACCCATCTCCTATTCCGATTGGTCGGTGGTTACATTCTTTAACAGTAGATCGCTTTTTGACGTTAGTCACCTTTTGCCTCTCCTCGCTGTCATATTGGCCGCCTTTATATTCTATTCTGCGGCCGGCGGTATTTTAATGAACCGTCAGGTATTTGTACCCCTAAAGAGCCTGACCGAAAGCCTGGCCCACTCTGAATCACACAGTGGCGTTATTTTTGGCAGCGAAAGGGACGATGAATTTGGCGAGCTGTCACAAACAATAGGATATATGCGGGATCGCCTTAATGCGTATAACGCGGAGATGATCCACTCCGCAAAGGAAAGAGTACGCCAGGATCAGCTTTTGCACGCTGTCAATCAGGCGGCTGTGGTTTTGCTTTCATCATTATATGAGGAAGAGTTTGAAGGATCGCTCCAGGAAGGCATGGAGCTAATGGCGCGATGCATGGATGCGGATCGTGTCTATATATGGAAAAATGAGACTAAAGACGGCAAGCTATATTATACCCAGCAGTTTAGTTGGATGAACGATCTGGGCCGCAGCTCCAATCCCGTTCCCCAAAAAGCCAGTTATCCGTATACCGATAATCCAGACTGGGAAGATAAATTCATTTTAGGCGAATGTGTAAACGGCTCTTTGAGCAGTATGTCTACTCATACCCAGGAACTGCTCAAACCCTGTATGGTGCAATCCCTTCTGCTTATTCCTGTTCATTTGCACGGTTATTTTTGGGGCTTTATAAACTTTGATGACTGCCACAGCGAACGCACTTTTACAGAGGAGGAAATAAATATCCTTCGATCCGCAAGCTTAATGATGGTCAATGCCGTAAATCGCCATGCGCAGACCGAAAAAATAGAAGAGGCTCATGAGCGTGCCCAACTGCTGCTGGATTCTTCTCCCCTGTGCTGCATACTCTGGGACAGCAACTTTAACAGGATCCTCTGCAATGAGGCGGCGGTAAAACTCTTTAATCTTAAAAATAAACAGGAATTTCTGGATAGAATATTTGAGCTAATGCCAGAGTATCAGAGCGACGGAATGCTTTCGACAGAAAAAGCAGAAATGATGATAAACAAAGCCTTCGATACCCGCATATGTATTTTTGAATGGATGCACCAGATGTTGGACGGTACGCCGATGCCATCAGAAGTTACTCTTGTACGTACAAGTTACGATGGCGAATATGTTGTAGCAGGATACATCCGGGATTTACGCGAACACAATCAGATGATGAAAGGCCTGGAGCAGCGTGATGTTATGCTGCAAACCGTAAATCAGGCGGCAACGATTCTGCTTCAGTCGGAAGTTGATAATTTTAGGGACAATTTATGGAAAAGTATGGGAATGATGGCGGCAGCGGTTCATGCGGATCGTGTTTATATCTGGAAAAACTATACTAAAGAAGGCCGACTTTATTCTACGCAGTTATACGAATGGTCAGAAGGCGCTGAACCTCAACAGGGTAATCAATACGTAACTGATGTTGCAGATGATGACATTCCCGGGTGGGAGAAGATCCGAAAAGGCGATTGTTACAACGCCATAGTACGTGACTTGAGCCCCCATGAACAGGCATCATTAACGCCCCAGGGCATATTGTCGGTACTGGTAGTGCCTGTTTTTTTGCAGGATGAATTCTGGGGCTTTGTCGGTTTTGACGATTGTCATAATGAACGCTTATTTACAGATAACGAAGAAACCATTTTGCGTTCGGGGAGTCTCTTGATAGCCCATGCCTTCCTTAGAAACGAAATGACCCTGAACATACGCGACAGCGCGGCCAGGCTTGAGGCGGTTTTGTCCAATTATTCGGGCGTTATCTACAGCGTTGACAGAAATAATATCATTACCTTGTTCAACGGCCTGTACCTCAGTAAAATCGGCGTAACACCATCTTTTTTGGAAGGCAAGAATCTTAATTTGGCTGCAAAAAAGAACAGGCATTTGGACTTAATTGAGTATGTCAAAAAGACTTTTGAAGAAGGGATGCCCCAGGACTGGTTTTCAGAAATTGACGGAAAAGCTTTCCGTGCGCATACAATGCCCATCTTCGACGAAAATGGCAAGGCTGTAAGCCTGGTAGGCAGCTTGGACGATATTACCGATATGAAGCGGCTGCAGACAGATCTGGAAGCGGCCCTGGAAAAAGCCCAGGACGCAAGCCGCGCCAAGAGCAATTTTCTTTCAAATATGAGCCACGAAATAAGAACGCCCATGAATGCCATTATCGGCATGACGTACATAGGGAAATCAGCTTCTTCCATAGAAAAAAAGGATTATGCGTTTGACAAAATAGAAGGCGCGTCCAACCATCTGTTAGGCGTAATTAATGATGTGCTGGAAATGTCAAAGATTGAATCCGGAAAATTTGAATTATCTTTTATCGAATTTAATTTTGAAAAAATGCTACAAAAGGTTGTAAATGTAATAAGTTTCCGTGTCGAAGAAAAGAAGCAAAATTTTTCCGTTTATCTTGACGGCAAAATTCCCCAGTCTATAATTGGCGATGATCAGAGGCTTGCGCAGATCATTACCAATCTGCTTTCCAATGCCATAAAGTTTACCCCTGACGAAGGCTCAATACGCCTGGCTGCAGTATTGGAAAATGAAGAAGCAGGTGTTTTTACCATCAAGGTTTCTGTCGCCGATAGCGGTATCGGGATCAATGCCGAGCAACAGTCCCGTTTGTTTTCTTCGTTTGAGCAGGCAGAAAGCAGTACTTCCCGTAAATTCGGCGGAACTGGCCTGGGGCTTGCCATCTCAAAACATATAGTGGAATTAATGGGGGGCAAGATTTGGGTTGAGTCGGAACTGGGTAAAGGGGCGGTTTTTTCATTTTTAATTCAAATCAAAGCTGGAAGAGAAGTTTATGCCAGTCCTCTGCTGTCCGGCGTTGACTGGTCTAAGGTCCGGATTCTTGCGGTAGATGATGAGTCAGAAGTACAGGAATATTTTTTGCAAATAGCCGAATCGCTTGGAATAGCCTGCGATGCTGTAGGCAGCGGAGAAGAGGCCCTAAAACTCGTTCAGAATAACCACACTTATGATATTTTCTTTATTGACTGGCAAATGCCCGGAATGAACGGCATCGAACTATCCCAGAAAATAAAAGAAATTATCAAGGGCGATTCGACCATTATATTGATTTCCGCTTTCGAATCGAACGAAATTGAACAGGAGGCAAGGATGGTGGGGGTTAATGACTTCCTTCCCAAGCCGCTGTTTCCTTCTGCGGTTGCGGGCTGTATCAACAAATATATAGGGCAGCACGGCATGGCTGACGACAGCAAAAAGCCTGAAGAGACCGAAAGTTTCCTGGGTTACCGTCTTCTCCTGGCAGAGGATGTAGAAATCAACCGTGAAATATTGATTACCATGCTTGAACCTTATAATCTTGAAATTGAATCTGCCCTTAACGGTCAGGAAGCCGTAGAAATGTTCAGCACCAAGCCTGAACACTACGATTTGATTTTTATGGATCTGCAAATGCCCGAAATGGACGGCTATGAAGCAACCCACCTGATTCGGGAATTAAACTTTCCCAAGGCAAAAGAAATCCCCATCATTGCCATGACAGCTAATGTTTTTAAGGAAGACATCGCTAAATGCCTTGAAGCCGGAATGAACGATCACCTGGGCAAGCCCCTGGACTTTAACGAAGTGCTGACCAAGCTGCGGATTTATTTGAAACCATTAGCCCCTAGGGGAGTTGAACCCCTCTTTTAAGATTGAGAATCTCATGTCCTAACCGATAGACGAAGGGGCCGAAAAAAAGCCTTCGGCCAGAGCCGGAGGCTTTCAGCTTCCCCAGGGAGGATTTGAACCCCCACAAGCAGATCCAGAGTCTGCCGTGCTACCATTACACAACCGGGGATTGTATCTTGCTTACTTTAGCTTATACAAGCCTATCTAGGGATAAATAATACAGAAATCGAATGAATCTGTCAATAATATACGAGTAAATATGCTGATCTTGTAAGCCCCCGACATTCATATTATTCTATTAAATAGAGAGGCTGTATGAAATTCTTTAAGTCGCTAAAAGCCCGGTTTATTATTCTCTTTATCCTGTTCATTGTCATACTTTGCACAGTTTTGACAATTTTCGCCGTCAGTGAGACCATCTCCACCGTATCTGAAGTATTCGCCCAACAGGGTATCTTCATCACGGAAAAGGCTGCCTCCATCATAGACGGCGATGCCTTCGAGAGACTGACCAAATCCCTTGACGAGGCGGACCCTTACTACAAGAAGACACAGCTTGAGCTTCTGGCCATAAAGAATGACAACCGCTGTATGTACCTCTATACCATGGCCCCGTTTCAGGGAAGCATCTACCAGTATATAATTGATGGCAGTGCGCCCATTGGAGATCCCGAAGATTTTTCGGCCCTGGGAGACCAGGAGGATGCTGCCGATTATGATAAGGCCTTCCATAGATGCTGGATAGAAAAAAGTTCAACGATCTCGGGGCTCCAGAACCAGGAAGGCTGGGGCTGGATGATATCAATTTATACTCCCATTCTGAATTCCCGAAGCGACATGGTAGGAATCGTGGGCTGCGATTTTGACGGCGAGGACCTTTACGCAGAGCTGCGCAGCCATGTAATACGGCTGGTTATCCTTGCTTTATGTTTCCTTGCCGCCGGCTTGGGCATCATGATCTTTTTCCTAAAGCTGATATTCAGCCCTATAAAAACCATCAACACCATCCTCAAAGACATCTCCGAAGGCGAAGGCGATCTGACCCATACCATCACTGTCAATACACAAGACGAAGTCGGAGATTTAGCTTTATTTTTCAACAAGACTTTGGGACATATCAGCGCACTTATAAGCCAGATAAAATACAAGGTCAACGCGCTTACCAATACCGGCCATGAGCTAAATGTCAACATGTCAAAAACATCGTTAGTGGTAAGAGAACTCATGGCTAGTTCTGATGAAATGAAAGCGGTAAAGAGCCAGCAGGAAATAAGCGCTACCGAAGCGGGCAAAGCGGTAAAAAACATCCATGCCAACATTGACAGCCTGAATAAACTGGTAGAAGAACAGTCCGGCAGCGTCGAAACCTCATCTTCTGCCATTGAGGAAATGATTGCCAATATTAATTCGGTAACCAAAACCCTAATGGAAAATATCAAGAATGTTGAGCAACTGTCAGGAGCGTCCGAAAACGGCAAGACCGGCCTTCAAACGGTTGCGGAAAAAATTCAGGAGATCGCAAAGGATTCCGAAGGGCTTCTGGAAATCAACTTGGTAATGAAAAAAATAGCAAGCCAGACTAATTTATTAAGCATGAACGCAGCCATTGAAGCTGCTCATGCGGGAGAATCCGGGAAAGGGTTTGCCGTAGTAGCAGATGAAATTCGCAAGCTGGCTGAATCTTCAGAGGAGCAGTCGAAAACGACTGCGGCTATGCTGAAAAAAATTAAAAGCTCCATCGACAGCATTACCGCATCTTCCAATGAAGTCCTTTCCCGTTTTGCCGTTATTGATACGGGCGTAAAGACAGTTTCACAGCATGAACAAAACATCCTCAGCGCGATGGAAGAACAGGAAGTTGGAGGCCAGCAACTGCTAAAATCCATAGCTCGCCTAAAAGAACTGAGCGTATCGGTTGAAAAAGGGTCAGGGGATATGAGGGTAACGGGCGACCACCTGATCAAGCAGACCAATGAACTAATTTCAACCAGTAATGACGCGATAAATGGGATGAACCAAATGCTGGACGGCGCCATACGGCAGATTCAAACTGCGGTAAGCCAGGTAGACGAAATGAGCGCCGAAAATTCTAAAAACTTCGAGGATCTTAAAAAGGAAACAAATAAATTCAAGGTTTCTTCCAGCGATGAAAAGAAAAAAATCCTTCTGGTGGACGATGACAAAGTCTACCTTGGAATAGCAAGCAGTATCCTGAAAAAAGAATATGAAGTTATCGCAGTTGAGTCGGGTGAAGAAGCGCTACATCTGTTTTATCAGGGTCTTACTCCCAATTTGGTTTTGCTGGATCTGATGATGCCTAATATGGACGGATGGGATGCCTTTGAACGGATAAGGAGAATAGGCAAGCTGCATAATACCCCAATAGCAATCTGTTCAAGTTCGGATACCCCAGAAAATATAGCTCAGGCGAAAAAAATAGGAGCGGTTGACTTTATACAGAAACCTTGTAAAGACCTGATGATTAGGGTTAAAAAACTGCTGTAATGCTCAGCTTAGGTACAAACGGCGTTACAGTCGAATCTTCATTCTATTTAACCATGCTTGTATATCTTTTATGAGCTGTTCCACTTCTTTGATAAACGCTTTATTCTGGGCCAGAACCCCGTCCAGATCGCCAGCCTTGGATTTCATTTCCAGATCGTAGGCTTTTTTTCGCGCTTCTTCCGCACCGATGCTGGCGCAGGAACCTTTTAGGCCATGTACGAAGGTTACATATCCAGGCAGTGTCTCTGCCGAGACGGTGCGGAGTTTTTCTAAAGCTACAGGGATGTTAATGGCAAACGACCGCAGGGCAGTTACAAATATATCCAGTTCCCCGCCGCAGAGGGAAGTTCCCAATTCCGCATCGAGTCCCGGTATATTGATGTCTGATACACCTAATTTCGAAATCTCATCGTCTAAATCATTCATACTGGCTTCCTTGTATCGTTTTAACTAAAATAAGCTAATTTTTCCTATAAAGAAATAGGCCGTCCTGAAAGATGGGCTAATCAATGGCCCGCTGCCCTTGCTAAAGCAAGGGCGCATTTTTATGGTACTTCGGGCATTTACTTGGGCCACGCCGTGCCACATATTCTCAAAAACACGGCTTGATGCCGTGCATACTTGAGCGTCCCGCACGGATTTGCGGTTCGAATCCGCATTTGTTAAGGCCGCTAAATCTTCCGGCTATAAGAAAGCCTACCCCGAAAGGTAGGCTTACTCCCCCGCGCGGATTTGAACCACGGACCCAGTGGTTAACAGCCACTTGCTCTGCCAGCTGAGCTACAGGGGAATGTAATAAAAACTATAGCAAAACAATAAAAAAGTGTCAATGGGTACAAAATCAAGTTCCGCGGCGCGCACGCCAACCTAAAGGTTGGCTACCATGATTGTTCTTTGTTGAAATTTTTCGCGCCGGAACAAGAAGCATTTATCATCTACGCCCTTTCGGGCGCAATTATTTGTTCCCCTGCTGATTTTGTACCTCGACGAATGCTACGCATTCGGCGGCGGTTTCTGCCATGGCAAGGATGTTTTCTGGGGAAACATTGGGCAGTATTGATTCGTGGCTGGGAGAAATGATGAAATTCGGGCCAAAAAGCTTCTTTAGCCGCCTTACTTCTGCCCTTACATCGGAGGGGGTGCCAAAGGGGAGGATGCGCTGGGTGTCTACGCCGCCAAGAAACACGATTTTATTGCTGTATTTGCGGGCAAGGGATTCGGCATCCATGTCTTTGGCCATGGCCTGAATGGGATGCAGCACTTCAACCCCGGCGTCAATTAGGCGAGGTATGACCCGGTCAATGGCGCCGCAGGAATGAAGCGCCACCTTGTAGCCGTGGCGATGAGCCTGATCGGTAAATTCACGGAAATAGGGCATGACAAAACGGTCAAAATGCTCAGGGGAAATCAGAAGATCAAGCTGGCTCCCAAAGTCATTGCCAAAGAAGAAAGCGTCGATTTTGTTTCCGGCCAGGGTAAAGAGCTTTTCGTTGAGGTCAAGATAGAAATCCACAATATGGCGGGTAACTGCATCTACAATAGCAGGATCAGTGTGCATTTTGACAAAATAGTTCTCCATGCCAAAAAAATCACAGGCATTGTGGAAAAAACAGCTCCAGGAACCGCTTAGTACCGCCTGCCCTGCAGCAACGGTCTTGTCAATTTCTTCCAGAGTACCGGTAAAGTCAATATAGGCCGGATCAGGCCAATGAAAGGCTTCGACTTCGGCAATATCCTCTGTTTCCGCGAAAACCCCGGCCTCGCTTAACGAAGTCCGCTTTTTCCCGTTAAGGACATCGAACATGGGCTCTCCGGCCTTTGTCCAGATATTGCATTTTTCGGGCATTACCCATCTGCAATGAGCGCCAAGTTTTAGCCCAAGTTCAAAATCATTCTTTACATTGAAGTAAGCGTATAATTTTTCGATGCTTGCGGGATTGGGATCGCCATGCCAGAAACCGCAGGATAAAGAGCGGCCTTCAACAATGGCATGAAACTGCTCTTTGCCGGTCATTGCTACTCGCTGTGATAGTTTATAAGGGTCCGTACCGGAGTTGGCGCCAGAGTACTTTCGTAGTTGAGGAAGGGAAGACCAACAACCCCAAAAATTTCTGGAACTTCCGCGCCACAGGAAGTGATGAGCTCACGGGAGGCTTTGAGCGTTCCGCCTGTGGCAACCAGATCGTCCATTAACAATACCCGCTTGCCAGCCGGAACATCATCGGCATGGAGTTCAATTTCCGCTTCGGCGTATTCCAGGGAATATTTCTTGCTTAGGGTTTTGCCGGGCAATTTTCCCTTCTTCCTAATCAGAATAAAAGGAATCTTCATGCGTTCCGCAAAAGGCGCGGCAAAGAGAAAACCCCTGGCCTCAATTGCCGCCACCGCGTCAATTTGCTTGTCGCGGTAAATCTCTACCATAGAATCAATACAATACGAGAAGGCTGTGGGGTTTACCAATATGCTGGTAATATCATAAAAAAGCACCCCTTTTTTGGGAAAATCAGGCACTTTTCTGACATAATCATCAAGATTAAGATCCACGTTTACCACCTCTTAAAGCTGTTTGCCCTGCATCACCTTGGCCGCCCATTCATGCGTTTTAGCGGAATTATCCTCTAACAGAGGCTCCGGAACGCAAAAAGCTTCTGAATCTTTTGCTATTTTTGCCAAATATTGCACTGCCTTTTTGGATTTGGGCGAGAAAAACCCTATGCTGCGGTCGGCCAAATTAATGTGACCAAGAAGCTTTTCTATATGGTTAAAGGAAGGAGAATTTGGCTCTTCACAGCCAAAAAAAAGAACCTTGGCCGGGAGCAAATCCGTCCCTGCAAATGCAGAAGCTTCCTTTAATAATACTTTGTTGCCTTTGAGGCCGGCGGCAATATCCTTTGCCATTTCATTAACTTTTGGTGTGCCGTCAGTAACTATCAGCACTGTTTTTTTATTGCTCACAATTAAAAAGTCTAGCCTTACTGTAAAAATATGTCAATCGCGGTCTCGCTCCGTTCGTCAGTCAGTCAGAATGGAGCTTTCGATGTGAAATATCCCTGCTAATTTTCGATAGTCCTTTTAGGGGAATAACATCCGTAATTTCAAAACAGTAGTCGCCTAGCTTTTCTATACGGCGGACCAGGTCGATAAAGAGCAGTTCGGTCTTGACATCCTTACCCGCCTCAATGCGTTTGCGGCTTAGTTTTTGCAGCTTTTTGCGGTTTTTGTCGATGCTCTTCTCAAGATCAACTACACGGATGGCCTGCTCCGCCGCCTGGCGACCGCCCAAATGTTCCTCTAGCAGGCTAAGGAATTCTTCAACCTGGCCTACGTAGGGAATCAGCTCATCCATTTCCTTATCCTTAAAAACATTGTTCTTTATTACGCTTTTTTCCAGCAGACGACTGATGCTGTAACATTCATCGCTCATTTCCTCAAGATTGCTGATGACGCGCAGGAAGTACGAGACGCTGGCCTCGGATTGGGCTTTAAGCGGCATGCGGGAACATTCAATCAAAAAGCCGCTAAGGGCTTCCCGCATTTCATCAACGTAATCTTCTTTTTGCTGTAATTCCGCGCAGAGCGCAGCCGTATCTTCCGCATGGTTTATATCCGGCTCGCGCAAGCCGCGCAATACCGCGCTAAAGCGGGAGTACATGGACGAAACTATACCTGCCATGTCGCGTATCTCTTTTTCCGCACGCAAAATATTCAGTTCCGGCGAACCTGTAATAGGGCCGGAAATATATGCAAATTTGTAATGTCCGGTTGCCTCTTCGGTCTTAGTATCACGAACCATAAACGAGACCAGTTTTGCAAACTGATTTACAAAGGGAAGGAACAAAACGGTATTCACTACGTTGTAAATAGTATGGAGCATGGCAATATGCGTTGTTACCGCAATGTCGTGAACAGCACCTGTAACGGTTCCCGGCGTTACAATATCAACAAGCGCAAGCAAGGGCCGTAAAAACGGCAGCGCCCAGGCGGCCCCAATTACATTAAAGAGTATATGTACAAGGGCTGACCGCTTTGCTGCAGTTTTCGCGCCAATTGCGGCAAACGCCACATCGATGGTAGTGCCTATATTCGCGCCAATGATAAAGCCGGCCGCCATCTCGTAGCC
>JAIRUO010000250.1 GCA_031254385.1 Treponema sp.
CTGCCTGTATTCCGTAATGACGTAACCCTGGTGTTTGGCATAAAGGGCAGATTTTCGGTTGATTCCTTCCAGCCAGGGCCGGGGAATTTTGCTTTCTTCCTTCAGCGCAGCAATTGTCAGGGTGCGCATATCTTTGCCCAATTCTATAAAAGGCATGAGGAGGCCGTTAGGCGATGCCGTATTGTATGCTTCCAGTAAAACGGCAAAGGCTTTATTTTTATCCTTCAATTTATAATGCACACAGGCTTCCATGGCCAGCATTTCCACGCGTCCGAACAGATAGGACTCCCTTTGTTTCATTTGCTGAATATCCGACAGTAGCGGAGGATAGTTTTTAGTCATATAGCAGAAGCGGGCCTTTATCTGATTCCCGAAATTCTCTATAAAGCCGGCATGGCCGTAGGGAGAAAAATTTTCTTTGAGCCAATCAGGCGTCTTATCCGGAAGGCCGAGAATATAGTAATACCAGGAAATGGAGATATCGTAGTTGATAAAGCGATTGGTATATTCGTTTTCGTCCAGTTGAGCTTTCATGTCTTTTAATGCCTGTTCAGCCTTGACGTAATTCCCCTGCAAAATGGCAATCCGTAAAATATAGGACAGGGCCCTGTGTTCAATTTCAAACTGCCTCTTATCGTGCGTTATCTCAAGAGAACGGACTATAAAGGGTTCCGCCGCGCGTATGTCGCCCTGATAAAACTTTAGTTCCCCCCATGCGAGCTCGTCTTCTCCGGCCAGACGGCCGACATAACGCTGAGATATATATGCCGCGGAGCGGGTAAGTGCGTTGATACATTCTTCCGGAGCACCTTTACTTGGAGAACCAACAAAGATGATCCAGGGTCCCGGGGTATGAATGGTCAACTTGGGCGGCTCTGCAAGGTTGGAAATACAATTAATGAATTTTTCAAAGTAACAATCAAAGTCGTAATGATCATCGACTAAACACATTTGAGTGCGGCTCATAGCCCACCAATAGTAGATGCCGCCTAATGCGCGTTTTCTAAAGAGTTCATTGGCAAGAGGGGAACCTCGTCTGACCGCTTGCAAGTGGTCGGGCAACTTAAGATATTTTGCCTCGTAATACTCCGCCAATTCAACAGATTTCTCCCAGAGGCCCTGACATAGATAGCAGCGTATATGCGTAATTGCGAGTGCTGTTACCGTATCATAGGCTTCTTCTGGCGCGCGGTCAAATATGGCCGTCGCGAATCTTGCAATATCAGATGGTATTTGTTGGATGGGCAATTCAGATAATAGGGTAACAATGGATTCATAGTCCCCGATTTTTTCAAAGTATGACAGCGCGTCAATCTTAAAACCGTTCTTGCCGCACCAATCCCCGGCAATTGCATAGGTTTTCCGTTTTTGCTCTATTGTAAGGGTTTCCTGCTTTGCCGTTAAAAATTCTTTAAAAAGGGGGTGTATGAGATATGCATTTATATAACCATCCAGGCGTACATAAGCGTTTTGCTTCTCCAGTTCGGCAATTAGGTCCTTGCTGTCGGCTAAAAGTGCGATTAGGTCAACGGACAGGTGGCCGATCAGGGAAAGACATATCAAAAAATTCTGTAGTCCTTTTGAAATCCCATTCCAGATTTCAGCTTCCATCAGCCGGAAGATGTCAGTCTTCATCGCCTTGCGAAGATAGCCGCCATAACCCGGCGCTTTCTGGTATGACCGCACTATTAGGTTTATGGCAAAAGCCCATCCCTCAGTATCCTGCATGATTTCCCTGAGACTTTCCTGTCGGGGTGAAATACCAAGTTCATGGAAATATTGGGCGAGTTCATTATCAGTGAAGCGCAGATCGTCCTCGCTTATGTTGAACATACGGCCCCTGGAAATAAGGCATGCGGTATTAATGCGGGGGGTGCAACGAGAAATCAAGAAAAATGCGGTTCCCGGCGGTTGTTTGTCCAGCACATCTTTTTCCACAAAGCGGATTATGGCAGGATCTTCGATGCACTGAAAATCATCTAAAATAATGATTCTCCGCTTTGGTTCAAGATATTTATGCAATAAGGTCTGATATTGATCTAGCTTGTCCGGGGTATCCGGGAACCCAAGTTCGTTAACTGCCCTGGCCAAAGGCGCATTAACCGGTGTCATTGTATTAATATAGTTTTCCCAAAAATGCGAGCCTACATTGTCGCGTTCAGAAAGCTGTATCCATACCGTTGTCGCCTTATATTCCTCAACGAAGTCATGAACCGCGCTGGTTTTGCCGTAGCCTGCCCCGGCGCAGACTACAATCAGGGGGTATTTTACGGCATTTATAAACAAATCATTCAGCCGCGGACGTTTGAAATGATAGAAGGCCCTGCTGTCATCACTTATCTGCGGCGGTATTTCTGTGCTTGTAGTTATGGGGCCTTTTTTTGCATGCCGTTTTATCGTTGAAGCTGGTTCCATAAAAGGTTTCCTTTATGTAATGCAATTATTATAACCAGCAAGCATAAATTTTGCAACTTTTTTTTATATTAAGGCTGTTTATTTATTGACAGACGCGGGACCCCCCTCCAAGCCTCGACATCCTGTCTCGGCTTTCCGGGCCGGGGTTTAGCCCTGACGCCGCCATCCATGGCGGCTTTTCCTCCCTCCGGTCGGCGGGTAAAACCCTTCGAGTCCCGCATTACAGAGTTATTGCTACAGTTTTGGCTAACAGTTGAATTAATCGGCGGTATATAAATTTCCTGACAGACGCGGGACTCGAACCCACCACCTTCAGCTCCGGAGGCTGACGCTCTATCCAGATGAGCTAGTCTGTCTCCAATACTCCACATAAAGAAGAATTGGTTATAACAAAATAGACAATAGCTTCTGGGCTGTCAAGAGTTATCCATCTCAGTCCCCTAGTCCCCAATTCCATTGCCAAAACATTCAGACAAAACTATAATAACCAAAATGCAGGCAGATAAACGCTTTACCGCAGCAGCCATAAAGAAACTCCGTTCCGAAATTGATGACGCAGACGGTAATGAAGTTTTTGCCCTGGGCTATCTGGATGATAAGAACCGTGTCTGCAAAATAGAAATTGCCGCTCGTGGAAATATAAACTCCGTTCTGGCCCTTCAAGATAGGCTGGCCTCTTTTGAGCCATCTGAGTCATCTGACTCAGGCGATGAAAACGCCACCCCGGACGTACTCATCCACAACCATCCGTCAGGCAACCTTACGCCCAGCGACAATGATTTTATAATCGCGTCCAGGGCGGCTGAGGGAGGACTTGGCTCCTTCATCGTTGATAATCAGGTCGAAAAGGTTTACGCGGTGGCTGAGCCTGCAAGGAAACGTATACGCCAAAAACTGGATACCGATTCTATCATCGCCGCACTGGAAGAAGGCGGCGCTGTCGCGGCCAGGCTTCAGGTATACGAAGTTAGGCAGTCCCAGCTTGATCTGATGCGCCTTGTGACCATGGCCTTTAACGAGGACGCATTGGCTGCAGCAGAAGCTGGGACAGGGGTAGGGAAGTCCTTTGCCTACCTTCTGCCTGCCTTAAGCTTTGCCCTTTTGAACGATGAAAGGGTGGTCATTTCCACAGCTACTATCAACTTGCAGCAGCAGCTTTTTGAAAAAGACATACCCCTGGTTGCCGAGGCTCTGCCTAAAGTCTTGTCGAAGACATTGTTAGGCGAAAAAAAAGGCGGCGTAGAAAAGACCGTCAAGGCGGTTTTAATAAAAGGCAGGGGAAATTACATTTGCCGCAGACGGCTTGAAGACGCGCTAAAGGAACCTTCCCTTGACGAGGAAGAAAACGAAAGTCTCCGCGCAATTGTACTCTGGGCGGACAAGGCAGAAACCGGAAGTCGCTCTGAACTGAGTTTTGTTCCGCAAGAAGGGCTTTGGTCAAGGGTCTGTTCCGAGGGCGATCTCTGCCTGGGCCTGCGCTGTCCTGAACGGGAACGCTGCTTTGTCATGGCCCTGCGCCGGGAGGCAGCAGATGCCAATATCCTGGTGGTAAACCATCATCTGCTATTTGCCGACCTTGCGGCCCGTCAGGGTGGCGCAGGCTACGACAATACTGTTGTTCTGCCGCCGTACCGGAGGGTCATCATTGACGAGGCCCATAATATAGAAGAGGCAGCCACATCATTCTTTTCCGGGGAATTCAGCCGTGTGGGTATCTTCCGCAGCCTGTCAAGGCTCTACAGGAAAAACCGCAGAGGCACAGCCAGAAGCGGACTGCTTCTGCGGCTTGCGGCTCTGCTTCCTTCGGAACAGGCCAGGGCGTTTTTTGGGGATGGTATGGACGGCGAGGACAAAATAGCAGATAACATCGAAAAAGTCCGAGCTGCCGTTGAAGACCTTGACGAAGCTGGCCTGGAACTCTGCGCCTCTGATGGGGTGTTCCGCCTTATAAGCCTAAAAGAAGAAGCTATTAGTTCCAAGCTCAAGAAGCCTCTGCTTTCATTAAAGAAAAAAATACAGATTCTGGCCAGCCTTATCCGCGATATGCTGGAGCATGTTCCGGGCGATTCCACAGAAGAAGGACTTATCTGGGAAATAAAGGCTATAATCCGACATCTGGAAAACTCCGCGAGCCTCTGCGCCTCGTTCATGGAGTACCGCGAAAACCCCGATAAAGTTTTTTGGATAGAAAAACACTCAGGCGGCAGAGGCGCAGACTGGGCCCTATTTACGGAAACCCCTCTGGAAGTGGCGCATAACCTAAAAGAATCTCTTTTTGCGCCTAACAAAACTGTGGTCTGCGTTTCCGCAACCTTGACCGTAGGGCAGGGTGAAACTTCTTTTAATTACTGGAAAAACCGCTGCGGGCTTGACCTTATGGAAGACGAACCCCTTACGGGAATTTACCCTTCGCCCTTTCCGTACCATAAGTCCGTACTGCTAGGGGTTCCTGATGCGCCCATGCCCACGGAAACAGGCTTTAGCGATTTTGTTGACAATGCCGCAGCAGAACTCTGCGAAATTGCCGGAGGCTCTGCCCTGGTTCTCTTTACCTCATACAGCGCGTTAAAAAGCGCGTTTGAAACCGCAAAGCCCCAGTTGGAAGAGCAGGGTATACGGGTTCTCAAACAAGGCGATGACGATCGATCCAGGCTGCTCAAAGCCTTTCTGGAAGATAAGAGTAGCGTACTTTTTGCCACAGATTCTTTTTGGCAGGGCGTGGATGCGCCCGGCGACACCCTAAGGCTGGTAATTATTTGTCG
Source organism: Treponema sp. (assembly GCA_031254385.1). The sequence goes on from JAIRUO010000250.1 coordinate 5,178, forward strand.
GCTTCCTTTTAGAACTCCGAATGACCCTGTTTTTGAAGCCCGCTGCGAAAGACTAGAAGAGGCCGGCGGCAATTCGTTCATGGATCTTTCCCTGCCCGAAGCGGTCATGAAATTCAAGCAAGGCTTTGGCCGCCTGATGCGACGTTCCAGCGACCGTGGCGTTGTAGCAATCCTTGACAGCCGCCTACTCAAAAAACAGTACGGCCGCATTTTCCTTCAATCGCTGCCAGAAACCCGCACTTGCTTTGGTAGCTTGAAAGACCTCCTACACAGCATGGAAGATTTTCTTTTTTAAGCACTTAGATAGAAATTTAACCACGGATTTCACGGATTTTTGCTGTCCTACGGACAGCTTGGATTTACACGGATTGAAGAGAAAAAAATCTTATCTTTATCAGTGTTAATCCGTATTAATCCGTGGTTTTTCTTATGATTCACTGTCAAAAATGGTCTTTCCGAGAGACGAGGCTTCTGGATTTATAGAAGAACGGTACTGAGTTAAAGCGTCCTTCTCTCGGGCCAGTTCTGCGAAACTGTAGACTTCGTTTTTATGGTCGTCAAGGGCGACTTCGGGAATCGTATAAGTGCCCATTTCTTTGAGCGCTTTGTCCTGCGATTCTGGCAAGTTTTTTGGGTCGGCTTCTTTGTAACCCGGTTTGAGATCGGCTTTTTTTATAGAGAGGGGCATCATCCAGATTTTGGAAAAAGAAAACTTTCTGAAATTCTCAAATTTGATTTTTTCGTTTTTTCCCTTGATGAAGAAATGCCGTAACAATGGTATGAGCCAGAATAAAAGAGAGAAGGCAAGGGGGATAACGCCTAACGCTACTGTGATTATTGGCAAAGGGTCGGTATAGGATGAAAGAAATTTGTACACAATTTGGTAGATCATGCTACTTGTATTTGTAATAAGGCGACCTATGCTAAAAGCATTGTAAAGAAAATACGTGCCAAAAAGTAGGTTTACCCCGTTAATAATGCTGAACCACCAATTCAATTTTTGCGGATTGGTGGAGAATTTTAACAGGTTCTTAAAACGCAGAGGAAATAGGTCTTTTCTCTCCTGCTTCTTTTCTGATTGCAGGAGTATTTCGTCAAAACGGTAAACTACAGTGGCATCAGGAGTGGCTTCGGGCATACCGCCGAATTCTGCGCATAACGCGATGATTTCTGCTTCAGCTTCAAGCGAGGTCAATCCGTTAAGTGCCATTAACTCTGGCAGGGAAATTACGCCACGGTTCTCCTGGAGATACGAGACAAAGGCTTTTTTTTCCTCCTCTTTCTGGTTGGCATTGGGATCGCCATCTCCAAAAACAAAGGAAAAAATTGACTGATGAAGAGGTCTGGAGGACTTACTTTTCCTGAAGGAGCGCGAAGACGGGTTCATTGGTTTGGTAAATTCTGAATAAAGCCAGAGCCTCATAATCAGGTTGAATATGCTCATGCTAAAGCGCATACTTCCGCCTCGGCTGGAACTGCTTCTGGATGAACTTGCGGCAATGGTAAGAAAGAGGCTTGCAAGGGCAATGGCTATAAACAGAAGAAAATAGCCAACCAGCATGATCATGATCCAAATCTTAAAAAGAAATTTCCCTATTGCCGCAGAGCCTTTTAAAATAGAATCAAACGCTTTCCTTGCTGAGGGGCCAAAACCGCGGTAGCGGCTGGTAAAGCCCTGGGGGAAGGAGTACAGAATCTCGCCGGATTCCGTAACCTCAAGACGGCCCCTGTATTCGTCTGCGGCTTTGGGAACCAGATCTTTGACCGTGTTGAGGGGAAGGCCGGTAGCGGCGACTAGGTCAGCGGCAGTTGAGCCTTTTTTTCTCTTCTTAAAAGCCGTAATTATTTTTGCGTAGGCTTTCCCTTCGGATATTGCCGTGTTCGTTTGTGCAGCACCCATATTCAGACGGCGGCGGTTCCGGCATCGCCTGAATCCGTAACAACATTACCGTATTTTTCCATAACCGATGCCAGGGTAAGTTGCGCCAGGTAATCATTCACCAATTGGGACAAATCCAGCCATACCTGATGGCTAAGACATTCGCCAATCTTGCCACAGTTTTCTATGCGTCTGTCGCAGGAGGTAATATTGAGTTCCTCTCCTGCGGCGTCCAATATCTCTTTTACAGTCAATTTGTCCAGGGCTTTTTCAAAATTAAAGCCTCCACCCGGGCCTCTCATGGATTTGACAATTCCAGCTTTTCTTAGCTTGAAGAAAATCTGTTCCAGAAAGACCGGAGAGATGTTTTCCATTTCCGATAATTGGTTGATGGAAACAGGGTTTCCTTCATTTTCCATTTTAGCCAGCGCCAATGACGCACGGAGTGCATAGCGCCCCCTGGTGGTAATTCGCATTAATAGCCCCTTTGTATATGACTAATAGAATAAAGTATATTGCGAAGTAAATAAAGACCTAAAAAACCCATTAGTTTGAAGTAATACCTTAATAAAATAGTATAAATTCCATATTTTCTTTTTGACTTTTTCTTCCTAAAAAATAACATTTAGATAAATCTATAAAAATGCTTATGGAGGCATTGATGAAAAAATTGGTTTTAGTTTTGGTCCTGGCTGTTTTAATGGCAGGAGCGGTGTTTGCGGATCATCCCAGTGGATTTGGCATTGGTATCCAGGGCGGCGGTGGCGGTCATTGGAGCGGCGGCGGCTTTGGTAGTTCAAACGTCGCCCTTTCTTTGAAGTTTCCCAGCATGCCTATTTTCTGGGCCATACGCGCAGACCTCTGGAATGATTTTTTTGGCTTGGGAATTACCGGCGATTATTATTTAATTGATAGTAAGCTGGTTCCGGAAATTGGTTTGAACTGGTATTTAGGCCTTGGTATAGGCGTGAGTCTTTGGGGATTCAATAAAGACTTAGGCCTTGGCGTTTCAGCGCGTCTCCCCATTGGTTTAAGCTGGCAGCCAATTCCCTTATTGGAAATCTTCCTGCAAGTTGTGCCTAACTTGGGTGTCCAAATCCTTCCCAATTTTAGCTTTCCTTATGGCGGCTGGGGTGGAGATATAGGCATCAGGTTCTGGTTCTAAGCCAACTCAGACTTAGCGTAATTAAAAAGCCCGGTTTTGCCGGGCTTTTTTTGTCCGCAGTTTTATTTACAAAACTTTTACATTTCCTCTATTGACATTCCTTTTTATAAAAATAATACTAATTATAAGAAATCTATACAAATACTTAATGGAGGTATTTATGAAAAAGTTAGTTTTAGTTCTGGTGCTGTCAATTCTGATGGCAGGAGTGGTATTTGCGGATCATCCGTCTGGGTTTGGTGTTGGGGTCCAAGGCGGCGGTAGTGGCAATTGGCAAGGCGGCGGTGGATTAGGTTATGGCGCGGGCCTTAGTTTGAAGCTTCCCAGTTTGCCTATTTTCTGGACTATCGGCTTGCCATCATTAAAATTTGGAGGTGGTGTTTTTCTTCTTGATGTTTCCGGCGATTACTATATGATCGATGCCCAGCTGGTGCCCTCTATTGGCTTGAACTGGTATTTTGGCCTTGGTGTAGGTGTAACTCTTGGGATTGGAGGCGGTCAATTGGGGCTTGGTGCTACTTTGCGTGTCCCCGTTGGGATTAGCTTTCAGCCCTTTGATTTATTGGAAATCTACCTGCAAGTAGTACCCAATATAGGAGTTTGGATTCTTCCTAAATTTGATTTTCCGTATGGCGGATGGGGTGCAAATTTAGGCGTTCGCTTCTGGTTCTAAGCTAATTTAGGCTTAGCGTGTTAAAAAAGGCCCGGTTCTGCCGGGCTTTCTTTTGTCCGCGGCTTCATTTACAAAATAGTAAGGAGACATTCATGAAAAAATTTATTTTAGTTTTGGTTCTGGCTGTTTTAGTGGCAGGAGCGGTATTTGCGGATCGTCCCAGTGGATTTGGCATTGGAGCGATGGGGCAAACTCAAGGTTGGGGCTGGAAAGGCTTTGTATATACAGAAACCTACGGTCTTGCTGTTTCCCTTAAAATCCCCTCTGTACCCATATTTTGGGGAGTTCACCTGTACTTTTATAAAGGTTCTTTAGCAGTGGGAGTAAGCGGAGATTACTACCTGATAGATAAAACAATAATACCTAGCGTCAATTTTGGCTGGTATTTTGGGCTTGGAGCTTATGCCGGAGTTAATTTAAAAAGCGGAAGTTTTGATATTCATGCTGCGGCAAGGCTGCCTGTTGGCCTCTACATAATACCTGTTGATTTTCTTGAAGTTTACTTTGCTGTAGTGCCTCATCTTGGTGTGGCCGTAGCCATTAATCCAATTGGGGTGAATTTCCCTTATGGCGGCTTAGGCGCTGAAATTGGCATCCGCTTCTGGTTCTAAACCAAGTTTGGCTTAGCGTATAAAAGGCCCGGTTTTGCGGGCTTTTTTTGTCCGCAGGGTCAGCGCACTAAAAGTATAAATTTTGAAGCGCCATGCATCCTGATACCGTAATAGGGGCATGGGGCGTCTATGAGTGATGAACAGAGCACGGTTAAAAGCAGGCTAAGCTGGCATCCGGCTTTCTTTGAGGCTATTCAGGTGGAACTGGATGAGTACAGCAATATACTCCAGTTCATTCCGGAGTACCAGCTAACTTTTGAACCTTTGCGCATTGACGTGGTTATAATAAAGAAATCCGCCGACATCCCCATCAAAAAGAATATTGCCACTATCTTCAGAAAGGAAAACATAGTGGAGTATAAAAGCCCGGACGACTATGTCTCGGTAAGAGACTTTTATCTGGTATACGGGTATGCCTGCCTATATACGGCAATGAACAAGGCGGACATAAATGAACTGACTCTGACCTTTGTGGAAGGCCGACATCCCAGGGCTCTTCTTACGCATTTGAAAAAGACACGAGGATACACAGTTGAAGAAAACCATCCAGGGATATACAGTATAAAAGGCGATATACTGCCGATCCAGATAATAGACAGCCGGCAACTATCTGCAGAAGAGAACTTATGGTTGAGGGGTCTGGACAGTCGGCTGGGAGCAACAGAGCTAGATAGGGTAACAGCGGAGGCAGTGAAGCAGGGGAAGGCAGCGAGGCTCAAGGCATACCTAGATGTCATAATGAAAGCGAATGTAGCAAATCTACAGGAGGTACTAAAGATGAGCAGATCCGCATTAACACTTGATAAAGTATTAGAGGAAGCAGGATTAACCGCAAAATGGGAAGCGAGGGGAGAAGCGAGGGGACTTATCGAAGGCGAAGCCAAAGGGCGAGCCGAAGGCGAAGAAAAGAAAGCCACAGAAATAGCCAAAAATATGCTCAAGGATGGTTTTTCTGAAGAACAGACCGCGAAGGTTTCTGGCCTTGATATCTCAAAAGTCAGGAAATTGTCTCTATCCAAATAGGTAAGGCTTTTTTTACAGCTTCATTTACAAAAGTTCTGCACATAGTATAAAATAACCCCATGAATCAAATCATACTTAAAGCGGAAGATTTGGACGGCTACCTAACGGCAGCCGACCGGGACTACATTGATCAGATGGACCGGATATACAGGGAAGTTATGAGCAGTTTTTCCATATTGGACAAAACCAGGCAGGAAAAAGAAAAACATAAGGAAGAAACGAACTTAATAAGGCTTTTTACGGATATGGGTTCGCTTATGCAAGAAATTTGCAGGAACGATCCCAGTCTGGAGGTCTATTCCTTTAAGGCTCCTCA
>JAIRUO010000254.1 GCA_031254385.1 Treponema sp.
CTCATTATCAAATATACTCATTTATCTTAAATATATCAAATAAATCAATAAAAGTCAAAACATCTTATCTTTTTTTTGAAAATTTGTAGAAAATTACGATAGATCGTCCGTATTCCCTATAATCCACTTGGATTATGCCTGGAAACGCTTTTTCAGGGCGATCTTCTCTAGGGCGGTGCAGCAAGACAAGCGTATCTTCCTTTACTAGGGTAGAAGAACATATATTGCTTATTAAATCCCATTTGTACTGATATGAAAAGGGCGGATCGCAGAAAATCAGATCAAAAGGCCGTTTTGCCCTTTTAACATATAATTCCACGGGCATAAAGCGGCAATTGATTCTAACTGACGAAATCTGGACGTTTTCCAGAAGGATTTTTCGTTTTATAGGATCAGTTTCTACGGCTTCAACGTATTCCGCCCCTCGTGAGGCCGCTTCCAGCGCAATGATGCCAGAACCTGAAAACAAGTCAAGGAAGGATAGTCCAGACAGATCGCCTAATATGGCGAATACGGATTCCCTCATCTTATCCATAGCAGGGCGTATAACCCCGTTAGGAACTTTAACCTGACGGCCTTTGAGGGATCCGCCTGTTATCCTCATGGGACTTAAAAATCTTTTAGAAGCTCGTAGAGTTCATTTGAGTTAATAACCGGTTCTCCCGGTTCATTTTCAACTGTAGAGCTAATAATATCAGTGGTTCTCTGCCTTTCTATGCTTTTTTTTCTTAAAATGGTAATTTTGTCTTTTAACGGGGCAATTTCAAGTGTAGGAATAAAGGTTGATCCATTCAAAATGCTGGTCAATATCTGGGAAAACTGCCATTCTAGTTCCGCAAGATGGCTGATAAGCTCTTCCCTGTTTATTAACCGGGTGTTTTCCATAAGCCAGTTGAGCAATTTGTCAACAATCTGGTCAATAAAATCAATATCTTCCAGGATTTTTTCAGAGAATAACCCAGGATCCGCATCCAAGATAAGAGTTTCCCTTATCAGTTTAATACGGTTCATAAGAAGATACAGACTATCTTCAAAATTTTCTTGTTTATTCATACTATATTCTATATCGGCTCTATTGCCATTCATCATTATTTATGTTATTGTTTTATTGTCCGGTTTCTCTTCCGGACAGCCTCTTTACCCGCTGTGGGCGGGTCGTAATATATTGTCCGCAAGGAGGACTTATGCGTCAGTACGAGCTGACTGTCATTTTCCCTATGGAAGAAGACCAGCACAAATTAGGCCGGGAACAATTGTTAGCCGACCTTGGCAGCAACGGGGTTGAGATCGTAAAAACCGATGAGATCGGGGACAGGGATCTGGCCTATGAAGTAAAAAAAAGAAGGCGCGCAAAGTACGTTCTTTTTACAATCAAAGCAGAGCCGGAAAAGATAGTTGTTCTGGACAGAATTTTCAAGCTTAACGTCAATCTTCTTAAATTCCTCTTTGTAAAAATGGAGGAATAGTCTATGGCTGATATAAACAATGTGGTACTTGTAGGCCGTCTTACCAAGGATGCGGAACTGGTATATATAGCCGGAGGCCAGGCGGTATGCAAATTTTCCATTGCAATAAACCGGCGCAAGAAAAACGGCGACCAGTGGGAGGACGAGGCCAATTATTTTGACATAGTCCTCTGGGGCCGCCAGGGAGAAGCCATTAACCAGTACCTACAAAAGGGCAAATCCGTAGGGGTTGAAGGTGAACTCCGTCAGGATCGCTGGCAGCAGGACGGGAAAACCCGTTCCAAAGTGGAAATTGTCGCAAATAACGTAATGCTGCTTAGCGGCGGCGGTTCCGGCGGCTCAGGTTCGGGAGGAAACTCTTATGGCCAAACCCAGGGCGGCAGTACAGCGCCCCGGAACAATGATCAGGATAGCGGAGCCGGAGATGACGGCTTTGCCGATGATATACCCTTTTAATTTACACACAGGAGCAAATAATGTCTGACGAGAAATATACTGATTCCGGCGAGCGCAACTCACGACCGGATCGTGGGACAGACCGCGGAGAACGCGGGTCGGATTCCGGCATGGATGGCCGGGATGGCGAAATGGGAAAAGGCGGAAAAGGCAAGGTCTTTTTTAAGAAGAAGGTCTGCAAATTCTGCCTCCAAAAATTAAAAATTGATTATAAAGACGCGGATACTCTTAGGAGATTTATAACCGAAAGGGGAAAGATCCTGCCCAGGCGCATTACCGGTACCTGCGCAAAGCACCAGCGGGCACTTGCTCTTGCAATAAAACGCGCCCGCATTATTGCTTTGCTTCCCTTTGTAGCGGAATAGCCAAGCCTTGATCCAGGTAAAATCATCGGGAAGTACTGCCTTAGTCCCTGCGCTCATAGGGGCAGTGCTAAGCCTTTTTTTTATACAGAGCGGTTTGATGGTTTTCCTGTTCCTGCTACCTCTGGGCTTTATAGGATTTGGCTGGGGGCCAAAAACCCTCTGGGCAGGACTGGGGTTCGCCATACTTGGAAACTGCTTGCTTTGCATCTTTCAGGGCCTTATCGCTGGGGTTCCCGCTAGCGCATTGTTATGGGATATTTTCTATTTTACGGCAATGGCCGCGGCCTTTGCATGGATAATCCTTCCCCTGGATGCGAAAAGCTCCCGTATTCCCGGAGCGTACCGACTTGCCTTGGCCTCTTTACTGGGAGCGCTGGTATTCATCGCCTTGTTTTTTCGTTCCTTAAATGACCAGGCTTTTTACGAGAGTATGAGCAATATGATGGCTTTTGTATTTTCTTTACAGCAGAACACAGAGCTTGCGCAAAATGCCGTACAGGATCAGCAAAGAATCGAAGCGATATTTGAAACAGTAAAAAATGTTATAATCCGGGGCGGCGCACTTTTTTCATCAATTTTCATTTTTCTTATTAACCGCCAAATAAGTGTCATGCTGATAAGGGTTTTTGGAGGCCCAAGGCGCACGAATGTTTTTATGGGTTTTTTCGCACATCAGAAATTGCTATGGGCGCTGGGTGCGGCGGGATTATTGATACCCTTAGCTTCGCTTTTTCAGTGGACTGTGCTCGGAATAATTCTGTGGAATATCGCAACGCTTTGCGCTATGATGTATCTGGCTCAGGGGCTTGGAATAGTTATTTATTTTATGTCCCAGCCGAATTTTCCAAGTCTTGTGCGGTTCCTGCTTCCCGTACTGCTTGTTATTTTGTTTTTTAGTCCCGGAATTAACGCGGTACTTTTGGGTATTATTGTACTCCTGGGTATTGCCGAAAATTGGGTGTCCTTTAGGGCGCTTAAAATAAAGTCTCTTCCAGAGACTCGCGGACCATCCTCTACTCCGGGGGAATAGGCGCAAAATCCTCGTATGGGGGTTAGAATAAATTTTTGGAGCTTGGTATGAAAGTTATTTTGAACAAGGATCTCTCCCCCCTGGGAGAAGAAGGGGACGTAAAAGACGTAGCCAGGGGCTATGCTCGCAATTATCTGTTTCCCAGGAAAATCGCAGTCCCTTATAATGAGAATACGGTAAAGCTGTTTGAGGCGCGAAGAGGCGAGATAGATGCCAGAAAGCAGGAGAAGCGGCAAGACGCTGCTGGTATTAAGGAAAAACTGGAAAGCCTTAATCTGGAGATAACCATGCCTGCCGGACCCAACGGAAAACTTTACGGCGCGGTTTCTAACCAAACTATAGCCGATGAATTGGCAAAACACGGACATCAGATTGAACGCAAACGCATTGAATTGCCAGGCACTCATTTCAAAAGCGTTGGCAAATACAAGGTCAGCATTAAGCTGTATGAAAGCGCTTCCGCCGAACTCACAATTACTGTTCTGGGACAGGAAGTCAAGTCAGAAACCAAGACAGCCCCGGCAAGAACGCCCCGGAGGCGCAGCCCAGATAGAGGAGAGTCAAAACCAGCTAGTCCGGCCTCGGCTTCAACAGAAGCTTCGGCTTCAACAGAAGCCGGGTCTGAAAGTGCAGTTCCGGCCCCAGCCGGAGTAGTCACTACTCCAGTAGAAGCGGCGCCATCTGCGGTTGCTTCAGAAATGTCGGCTTCAGTAGAAACAAGGGCTTCAATAGAAGCTTCGGCCTCAGTAGAGGCCACGGCTCCCGCAGGAGCCGAAGCGCCTGAAACTGCCTCGCCGGCAGAAAGTAATTAGCCGAGTCGTTGCGGCAGGAGTTTTATGGCTGCTGTCATTGATAGAATTCCTCCTCATAATGATGACGCAGAAAAAGCGGTGCTTGGCGCTATGCTCATTGACTACAGCGCTGTGGCCGTGGTCATGCAGCGTCTCCGCGCCGATGATTTCTACTCTACAGCCAACAGGAGCATATTCGAGGCCATTCTAAACCTTGATTCCGGTGGGCATAAGGCCGACCTTTTAACCATAAAGGACGAGCTTGAAAAAACCGGCAGACTGGACCAGTCCGGGGGAATTGATTATATCGCGAGCTTGACAAATGTTGTTCCCTCCAGCGCGAATACGGATTATTATGCGCAAATTGTGCAGGACTGTTCTTTAAGGCGTGGGCTGATCCAGGCTGCTGGCATTGCGGGAAACCGGGCTTATGATGAAACCAACGCGCCCCGGCACATACTGGAAGAGTTCCAGCAGCGTCTTTTTAAACTTAGCGATACCCGAAGGCTTTTTAGCTACCAAAGTGCCAAAGAGACAATAAAAACAACCTTTGAATACCTTACCGATGTATTCAAGAAGGGGGAGTTTTCTGGCATTCGTTCTGGGTTTGACGCCCTTGACAACTATACTTCCGGCTTTCAAAGAAATGAGTTTACGGTTATAGGAGCTAGGCCGGGCATGGGGAAAACTGCTCTAGCTCTGAATATAGCTTCAAATATCGCCCTTAAACAAAAAATCCCCACTGCCTTTTTTTCCCTGGAAATGTCAGACAGGGCTTTGCTTTTAAGGCTAATCTCTTCCGAGGCAGAAATCAATTCCAAGAGATTTCGCGATGGTTTCTTGACCCAAAAGGATTTCTCGAACATGTTTGTCATCGCGGATAAAATTGATCCTGCACCTTTGTTTTTTGTTGATATGCCGCACATGACCATACTGGATATTCAGGCCATGTCCAGGATGCTTAGAATCCAGGAAAAGGTTGAAATTATCTTTATAGATTATATAGGGCTCATTTCATCTGATAATCCGCAGCAGCCCAGGTATAATTTTTTCTCCGATGTATCACGTTCCTTAAAAGGATTGGCCAGGGAACTAGATATTCCTATTGTAGCACTATCCCAAGTGGGCAGGGAACTGGAAAAGGAAAAGAGGATGCCGACTCTTGCGGATATACGCGAGTCAGGCTCTATTGAACAAGACGCAGATATGGTAATACTAATAGATAAGGATCGGGAACTGGACAAAACTCAGGAGGAACAGGCAAAAAGCAACGAGCAAAAAGTAAGGCTAATTGTGGCTAAGAATAGGAACGGTCCAACCGGGATTGTGGATCTTACCTATTTGAAGTCCTTTACCAAATTTGTTCCTTATACCGGCCAAAAGGAATCAAAATAATTAAAGGAGAGTATTATGGCTTTTTATGACAAGTATGACTTTGAGAACCTAAAAAACGAAGCTGAATCGCTGATTATTGAAGAGCTTGGCCGCCAGCTTGAAGCCTATAAAGTACCTATTTGCAAATGCAACGACTGTGTACTTGATATGGCAGCAAAGGCTTTGAATTCAGTCTCGCCGCTGTACCGGGTTTCCCTGCTTGGAACCTTGTACACCTCCCGTGCCATGGAGGATAAGGCTTATGCCAACAGCATCAAGGATTCGGTTTCTAAAGCCATCGACAGGGTCAGGAAAAATCCCAGCCACGATGCCTAGTACTGAATTCTGCCGCTGATCATTCCTCCCGCTTCCAATACCCAGGTATCCGCATAAATACGGAACAGGGCAAGGATTTTTCCCGTGCCGGGATCATGCCAACAAATATTCCCGTCTGTATCAACGCTTATAAAATAACTGCCCCCGGAGATTATTTTTTCTGGAAACCCGGCGCTTCTCTCCATGGCTATACTCTGATTGACGGAATTGCTAACCGAACTGTTGATTCCAGGCATTCTGTAGATTGACGCTCCGCTGCCGCCCAGAGTTGAAGCCAGAAAGGGCGCGGATTCAGCGATGGATAGCAGAGTGTCTTCCGCATCTAGATCCGCCAAACTGTAGGATCGGGCAGGGCTTGCGGTATTGATGTAAACAAGTGAAGTGCTGTAATTAGTATTGCCTGCACGACTAATGGCCGCGCCGTAAACAAGGCCTGATTCTCCGCGGTATACCTTTACGCCCAGATCGGCAGACAGGGGCAGGGGGACGGTTTCGCCGGTATTAAGGCTGACCATCAGAAAAGCGCTGTTTCCCGAACCGGCGCTGCGCGCTATGAGAATGTTTCCTTCATTGATAAAGACAGCGTCCCGTGCGCCGGAGAACAAGCTGTCATAAATTATTCGTCCGGTATCTTGATTTAGTATTCTGACATTTCCCACTGTATCCAGAAAAAGGTAGAGGTTTCTATAAACCGAAACAGCCCTCAAGGGATAACGTAATGTCAATGTATTTACATAAGATTCAGAAACAGAACCTCTTTCTGGCGCATCTGTTACGCGCTTAATCAATGGAAATGAACGGGTATTTTCAGACTGCCAAAGAAGGAATTCCTGATTTCCTGATATGCTGGCGGATATTTCTGTATACGGCCCCGAATCTTCCAGCCTTAAGCTGCTATTGGAATTGAGCCTGGTATAATCCAAGGGAATAAAACCCAGGCGTGAATTTTCAGTACGAAACGCAATAGCGCTGGGACTAGCGGCGATTTCTTCAATGTGAATCTGGGCCTGGGTATTCATAAATCTTCCGGTGCCGTTTTGACTAAAAATCATGACTCTGCCGTCCACAGTACCCAAAGCGACCGATTCCGCGCTTATCACAACCCCGGCGCTGACAGCCGGTATATTGGAAGCCGTATTCCTGCGGTTTAGGGTTTCTATGCGGTTAAGATCGCGAAAGGTTAAATGAGATAGCGTTGAAACAGCAGGACTCGATGAAGTTAGGGAATTAATGGCAGCAGCTCCAGGCGTTAGGCATATAAATTCCATGCCCTCTGGGTTTCCGGTGAACAAGGTTCCGCTTCTTATGCTTGTATCCCTGAGTAAAACCCTCCCAGAAACAGCATCCAGTACCATGAGTCCTGATGAATCAAACCCTGCTAAAAAACGGTTGTTTCCCAAGAGCAGAGGAGACCTTATGTCTCTAGGCACATTAACCGACTGAGTCATTGCGCCTGTTTCCAGGTTCCAGTATCTTAAGACCCCTGAACTCAAATAAGTTATCATTGAACGCTCAGATGCGCCAGTGGCCGCAAAAACCACAGGGCCAGTAAGGTCTCTTGGCGAAGGAAGGGTATTGCCGCTTTCGCTGTGAATCAGAGTTACTCCTGCGCTGCCCGTTATCAAGAGATAAGTGCCTCCGGCTGAATAAAAAACATGGCTCACCGTATCGCTAAAGGGGAAGGTAAAAATGTTTCTCTTTTGTTCGTAATCCCAGACAGAAACTCTTGACAATCCAGTGGCGCTATTGGTTTCCACAAAGGCAAGTTCCGGTTTGCCTGGCCTTAAAACCATAGAACTAATGCTGTATGCGCTAACCTGAAAGCGCAGTTCCGGCGCATTATTGGCGCGATTCCAAATTTGCAAAAAACCGTCAGTGCCCGCGCTTAGTATCCTCTGCTTGTCATCCATGAGCATGGCTGTAATAGCGCCCCTATGCCCGCTAATTTGAGCCACAGCAAACTGCGTCAAGAAAAGAGTAAGGAAAATAAAGATTAAACCACGGAGTCTCATTTTAGGGCCTCTGGGCGCATTGTGTTTTTAACCGAGAGGTAAGACCGGTGTTTTAGGGCTGTAAAGACTTCGTTTTTTGGATGCTTTTTGTAATCATCCAGAGTTTTTTCGTATAACGAATACGGAATTCTCATGACTGCCACTTCGTCTTTTTTTATGCCGTGCAAATGAAACTCCAGGGACTCAGCCGGCAGACTTAAGTCTGCGGGATTGCGGCAGGAATACCATATATCTATTTCTTCGTCAGGATAGTTTTCTTCCGCTTTTAGATAGAGGTAATATTTAATGGCCTCTACCGCAACAGGATCAAAGCCGTCGCGGTAAACCAAAAGCCGATCCGCCAGTTCGGGATAGCCTATGATGGTTTCCCTACTTAAGGGGCCGGGGCTGTCTTTTTCTTTTTTTCGGCGATAAAATTCTCCCCTGTCCAGTTCGACAAAAACATCAAACATGACTTTTTTGGAAGGCCATAAAATCTTCATGGCGAATTCGGGCTTATGTTTCTTGCCGCAGCTTGGGCAGGTAAAATTCAAAAAAGTTCCGTTCAGGATTTCATCCAGAAACTTAGGTTCGGAATCAAGGTCAATTTCTTGCGGTATTTCCACGGTAAATGAGTTATCGCAAAAACAAGGGATTTTTTGTGTCATCAGAACTCCTTCTCCCAATTATATCATGTTAGCGCCGGACAAGGAAAAGTATATCCCCAAAAATGGCAAAAATCATGAGGCCAAAAATTAAAACTACTCCCACGGTCTGAAAGGCGCCTATGGCCTTGGGATGCAGGGGCTTGCGGCGTATTCCCTCTACCGCGTGCAGTATCATCATTCCACCGTCCAAAATGGGCAGGGGCAGCAGATTCATAATGCAAAGAGCAATGGAAATGAGTGAAAGGAAACTTGCCATGGAGCTAATCCCCGTACCTATGCTTTGGTCAAAGCCTTCTGTCGCAACTTCGCCAACCATATAGGTAATACGTATAGGCCCTGAAACGGCCTGGGTAAGATCAACGCCCCTGAACAGCAGGGAAAGACTCCTTACAGATATGACAAGGGTATCTATTGTTTCGGCAGTACCTTTGACCAGGGCGCTTATGGGATTCAGGGTTGGATGTCGGATAATGACAGGTTCCCAGTAGAAACCTAAATCATCGGTTGCATCACCTGTATAGGTAACGGGAATCTGAGTCTGCATGATGCGGCCGTTCCTATCATACTCCAAATTGAGGGCATCCGGCATTTCGTCAATGATAGGAATAAGCTTGACAGTATAGGGAAAGTCTTGGCCGTTTATGCTGATGATCCTGTCGCCCTTTACCAGTCCGGCAAGGGCAGCAGGGCTTCCTTCGCTAACGCCGCCAATTACGGGATCTGTCCAGTTATATATACCGATTATTCCCCTGCCCGAACTGCGTTCCAGGTTGGGTCTGACTGTCAGTGCCAGAACAGTTCCGTCTCTATCCACTTTAATGGGAAGATTTTTTTCGGCATTTGTTACAATGTTTTCCTGTATATCAAGATAATTGGAAATCTTCTTGCCGTTTATTTCTATGATCCTGTCACCAGATTTAAGCCCGGCTATATCAGCCGGATTCGTACCTGGAGTTATATCAGAAAGAAGGACAATGCGGTTTTCTGTAGTAACGGTTTGAAAACCAATGCCCCATATTATTGACATAACAAGGACTGCGAAAAGCACATTGAAGAAAGGCCCCATAAAGTGGACAAAAATTCTTTTAAGAGGACTTGCCGAAAGATATGTTCCTTTTTCCGGTTCTGCTGAATTTTGGTTTTGTTCCCAGGCTTCCTTGAATTCGTTTTCGCCTTTCATCTTGCAGTAGCCGCCTATGGGGAACATGCCCAGCCGGTATTCAACAGCCCCGATTTTTTTCTTTAAAAT
>JAIRUO010000271.1 GCA_031254385.1 Treponema sp.
ACGGCACTCTGCCCTTCGGTAACAACGCCGTCCACCGGAATTTTTGCGCCGGGTTTTACCACTATAATATCGCCGGGCATTACTTCGTCTATTGGGATTTCCTTTTCTTTACCTTTTTCTATAATTATTGCGGTTTTTGGCGCAAGCCCCATCAGCTTTTTTATCGCTTCGCTTGTGCGGCCTTTGGATATGGCCTCAAGGGTTTTTCCCAAAAGGATCAGCGCGATTATCACTCCGGCAGTCTCAAAGTAGAGGGATTCTACTGCCATGTGATTTCCCTGAATGATCAGCCATGTATTATAAAGGCTAAAAGCCACTGCCGCCGTAGTTCCTACTGCAATTAGGGAATCCATGTTCGGGCTGCGAAGCAGAAGGTTTTTAAAGCCCACAGTATAAAAGCGGTAACCGGCAATAATGATAGGGATAATCAGCGCCACCTGTACTAGCGCATACGCAAGAGAGTTCCGCATTGGATTCAGCGCACTTGGGAAGGGAAGGTTTGCCCACGAGACCATTGGCGCCATTGCTATATAGAGCAGGGGAAGCCCCAGCGAAGCGGCTACGATAAATTTTGTCTTGAGGGTTTTAATTTCTTTTTCTTTGCGGATTTTGTCTTCATCTACTGTTTTTTTGGAAATATCAATTACCTGATAACCGGCTTTTGTAATGGCTTCCTTTATGGTTGAAAGCCTCAAGGCGCGGGGATCATAGGCCACTGTTGCTTTTTCTGTGGCAAGATTTACCGATGCGCTTTCTATGCCTTCCAGTTTGCGGATCGCCCTTTCAACCCTTGCAGAACATGCGGCGCAGGTCATCCCGCCTATGGACAAAGTTTCAGTCTGCATTGTTACTAGAGCCTCCAATTGGCATTATTGTACTGTGATGGTACTGCGGATCATGCCCATCCAGCAGGAATAGATGAATTGGCCTGTTCTTTCGGGCATGAACTCAATTATGTTGTAGCCGAGCCTGAATGTATACTCAATGCCGTATTCGCGGATTATAAAACGGTTATTACAGCCTGTGATGCTGCCCTGCGGAGCGTTGATGATCCAGCGTACCGGAATACCCTGCTGAACCACAATTGCCGGATAACGATTGGGAAGCAGGGTGGAATTGATTATCTGTACGCCGTCTTGAATCATTGGCGAAGAAGCCCTGGATTCCGTAGTTGTGGAAGCGGGCCTTGCAATGGCCGTTACGCGATTAGCAGGGCTGTTAATCCCTGCTAAACTCCAGCCGTTGGTAAACATGGTTAGGCCCATCGCCGCAACAAGGATGGCGCCAACCTGCATCACTCTGCGGGAAAAAGCCCTCCCCTTTGCGCCGCTTAAAATACTGCCTGCCGCGCCAAGCGCGAACATCAGTGGTATGGTTCCAAGACAAAACAAAAACATGGAAATGCCGCCCAGTACCGGGCTTCCTGTGGAAAGGGCGTAAAGCTGCATAGCCTGTAAAGGGCCGCAGGGAATGAAGCCGTTTAGGAAGCCGATTATAAGAGGGGAGTAAGGAGTAGGGAGTGGGGAGTGGGGGGTAGGTGTTTTCTTTGCAAATATTGAAGCTAATTTCTTATGGAGTTTAGCAGGCATGCGTGGGGTAAAACGCCTGAGAACCGGAAACAGGCCCAGCATATTGATCCCCATGATCAGCATGAAGATTCCGGCAAGCAGATACACCGTACCCTGGAAGCGTCCCGAAAGCGTTATTACCGATCCTAATGCGCCGACAATAACGCCTACGGCTGTGTAGGAGATTAATCGTCCGCTGTTGTAGAGGATTGCAGGGAACAGATAAAGCGCCCTGTTAAAGGGCGTTGACGAATAGATGCGACCGGTTCCGGCGCTGGATGAATCCGCAGTATCAAAAGTAGGTAAGCCACCTTTAGGTGGCTGTGTGCGCCGCGGCAGAAGGGATCGGGGATCGTTGTTCGAACTATCGCGGTGCGCCTCGGAAGCATCGTTATACTTCAAATTAGAACCCCTACTCCCTACTCCCCACTCCCCACTCCCCAAAGTCTGCGACAAATTAATCCCGCCGCACATCGCGACACAATGAACGGAAGTTACCAGGCCGATTAAAAGCACCATGCCGTAGCTCATGCCTGTTCGGGCTACAGGAAAAGCCGCGGCAAGATCGCTGGTACTGAACATTCGCAGCAGCATATACAGGGCAAGGATTATTACCAGAGTCCCGACTATTTGGATGATTTTATTAGTTTCCTTCTTGTCCGCTATCTTGTAGCCTAAGCTTTCGACTGCATCTTTTATCTCGCTAAAGGTAATTGCCGAGGCGTTGTACTTTACCGTTGCTTTACTGGCTTCATAGCTTACCGAGGCTTCGAGGACGCCTTTTGTGTGTTTCAGTTTTTTTTCAATACGGTTTTGGCAGTTAATGCAGGTCATTCCGTCAATGCGGAATGTCTGCGTCTGCAAATCCCCTGTTTCCATTAGGCAATTATATCACATTTTTATTTTATAGTAAACATATATGTTTTATTTATGTTATATTATGATTTTGTGTCATAATCTAGCTTCTACTCTCGCAGGGACTTGAAACTAATTGAAAATCTTACTATATTTATACATATAACAGCTTTTAGTATCATTTTTTCGTTTTTTAACTTCCATTTTTATGAAGATAATTTCTACGAAGATAAGGAGAGTGATTGAAGAATGGGCATCGATAGTGAAAGGACATCAGTCGGAAAGACGCAAGTCGGAAAGACGCAAGTCTTCAAAATGCGAAATATAGGCATAAGTGCGCATATTGATTCAGGAAAAACTACGCTTTCAGAGCGTATATTGTTTTACAGCAAGAAGATACATGCCATTCACGAGGTCCGGGGCAAGGACGGAGTCGGGGCGACTATGGATCACATGGAACTGGAGCGGGAACGTGGCATTACCATTCAGTCGGCAGCCACCCAAGTCGAATGGAAAGATCATACCATCAACCTTATCGACACTCCGGGCCATGTTGACTTTACCATTGAAGTTGAGCGATCCCTCCGGGTGCTGGACGGGGCGGTTCTAGTGCTTTGCGCGGTAGGCGGGGTTCAGTCTCAGTCCATAACCGTAGACCGGCAGCTTAAACGCTACCATGTTCCCCGCATCGCCTTTATTAACAAGTGCGACCGCACTGGTGCAAATCCTTTTAGGGTAACAAGCCAGTTGCGCGAAAAGCTTGCCCTCAATGCGGTAATGATACAGATTCCCATTGGCTTGGAAGACAAGCTGGAAGGCGTGGTGGATTTGATTAGCATGAAGGCCATTTACTTTGACGGCGATCAGGGGACGGAGCTCCGTTATGCCGAAATTCCCGGTCACCTAAAGGAAAATGCGGAAAAATACAGGGACGAGCTGATAGACGCGGCTTCTCTTTTTTCTGATGAGCTTGCGGACAAATATTTGGCAGGAGAGGAAATTAGCGAAGAACTGCTCCGTGCAGCTATACGCAAGGGAACCCTGGCGGAAGGTTTTGTTCCGGTCATGATGGGTTCAGCCTACAAGTTCAAGGGCATTCAGCCTTTGCTGGACGGGGTCAGCTATTATCTGCCCAATCCCACGGAAGTAAAAAATTACGCACTGGATCTGGATAAGAGCGAAGAGCAGAAGGAGCTTTTCGCGGACGATAACAGCCCCACTGTTGCCCTGGGTTTCAAGCTGGAAGACGGCAAGTACGGTCAGCTTACCTATGTGCGTATATATCAGGGCGTTTTAAAAAAGGGTGATGAACTCACAAATACCAGGGCGCGAAAGAGATTCAAGGTAGGCCGCCTTATACGTATGCATGCAGATAATATGGAAGATATTAATGAGGGCGGCCCTGGAGACATTGTGGCCCTTTTCGGAATTGATTGCGCGTCAGGCGACACATTCTGCGGCGGCGGCCTTAATTACGCCATGACATCGATGTATGTACCTGAGCCGGTAATTTCATTGGCCGTTACTCCAAAAGACAAAAAGAGCGCGGATCAGATGGGAAAGGCGCTGAACCGCTTTGCCAAAGAAGATCCCACCTTTAGAACTTATGTTGATGCCGAATCAAACCAGTGCATTATTCAAGGCATGGGCGAGCTTCATCTGGAAGTCTACATTGAGCGTATGCGCCGTGAGTACAAGGCCGAGGTGGAAACAGGCATGCCCCAGGTTGCTTATCGTGAAGCCATTACTCAGCGTTCCGATTACAATTATACGCATAGGAAACAGACCGGCGGCGCTGGCCAGTACGGTCGGGTTGCAGGCTTCATGGAACCCGTTGCCACGGGCGATTACGAATTTGTTGACAACATAAAGGGCGGTGCCATTCCCACGGAATATGTCCCTTCTTGCGACAAGGGCTTTAAGGAAGCAATAAAAAGAGGAAGCCTTATCGGTTTCCCGGTGGTGAATATACGCTGCGTAATCAACGACGGCCAGAGCCATCCAGTGGACTCTTCGGATATTGCCTTCCAGCAAGCAGCCATAGGCGCATTCAGGGAAGCGTATAACAAGGCAAAACCCTGTATCCTGGAACCCATCATGAAAGTTGCCGTAGAAGGCCCAACCGAATTCCAGGGGAATATTTTTGCTTCTATTAACCAACGGCGTGGTATAATTTCTTCATCGGCAGAGGACGGATCTTTCTCCAGGGTTGAAGCTGAGGTACCGTTAAGCGAGATGTTTGGCTATTCTACGGTGCTTCGTTCACTGACCCAGGGCAAGGCGGAGTTCACCATGGAATTTGAAAAATACGGGAAGGTTCCCCAGAGCATTTCCGAAGCCCTGATCAAGGAATATGAGGAAAAGCGAAAACGTGAACAGAAATA
>JAIRUO010000016.1 GCA_031254385.1 Treponema sp.
TTCATAGCTGTCGTCTATAGAATAATCATGCTTGGCCTTGCGGTTTACGGCAATGATCTTTACCCCTTCCACTGTTAGTTCCTTTTTACGGCGATTACGGGCCTAAAGGAAACAAAAGGTGAGCAGGAATCCGGCAGCAGAGAGCCCCGTGTTTCGGCACTTACGGTAGTTTGGGGATTCACCCATGAACCGCCACGCACAGAACGCTGAGGGGAGATAGACTCTAATGAAGCGCTTATGGGCAGGAAGCCTAGAGGATAAAAGGAATTATCGCACCATTCCCAGAACTCGCCAACTCTGCCTATGCCAGCTTTAGCGGCCAACTCCCATTCGTCTTCAGTAGGGAGCCTCAGTTCAGCGTCTCTATCCCCGGCGGGAATAAAATCTCTGGCATTGATTTTTGTATTATACCATTCGCAGAAGGCCCTGGCCGCATACCAGGAGATCCAGGACACAGTATTTTGCGGCTGGCCTGACACATAGAGAGAAGCCATGTATTGAGAATCCACCAGCCCTTGCCCTATCAGGAAATCCCGGTTCTCCTTCTGCCATTCCGGCCTTTCAGATATAAAGATATCCCAGAGATCCAGGGAAACAGGGGTTTCCGCAATATAAAAAATCATTGCCTGGTCAGGCTGGTTTAATTCAGTTACTGTAATCTCCCTGAACTGGAGTCCATAGCCTGCAACCGTTCTGCCGGTGCTGCTCTGGAGCGCGGTCTGTGCGGTATTCCTGTACCAGGACGAAGCCCTAACTGTCGAAGCTGCGTCTCCCTGTAGCGTAGCTCCAAGCCAGGCCGCGGCCCCAGGATTCGTTTCCAAAAAATTGATAATGTCTTCTATAGAATCAAGAAGGGTAAGGGGAGAAGCAGCAAGGCCCTGATTATCTAGAAGGAATTTTGCCCGGACTAGGTCCCTAAGGCCGGAACGGGTATGCGCAAACCCAGCAGAAGCAGTCAGTATATCTTCCATTTCCTTTCGTACCAGAGGATTTGAGGCTGCCGGGCCCAGGCGGTAGGCGGCTTCGGAAAGAACCATGGGAACCTGATACGAGGCGGTGGCCTCGCCTATAAAAGTCCAGGCAGCGTATTCTGCGGCCTCATCTCTAAAGGCCCCTATGGGATTAGGAGCTTTTAGCTCAACTTTCAAAGGCATTTTTTTGGGGAAGAAAAGCGACCCGAAAATTTGGCTGCCAAATTCCATTTCCCCCCTCCAGTCCGTAAATCCCGGGAGTACAACTTCAATCTGATGTTTTCCCTTAGTCACGAAAATGTCGCTGGGCGCGGTACCCATGAACAAGCCGTCAACACGCACTGCGGCGCCGGCTGGCTCGGACTTTACAGAAAGAACTGATCCTGGATTTGAAAGGCCGGGGTAAAGGAAAATAAAGAAGAGGATGAGGAGTATAACAAGGCCGTAAAGAAAGGCCAGATAATGGCCTGGCTTTATGCCAAGTATGGGCTTAAGCCGGACTATGTCATCTTCTGCAGTAACGGTGTTAATTTTTTTCTTTTCCGGCATATCCGGCATTATATGGAAGCCGTCCTATCTTGTCAATGAGAAGATTTCATGATAAATTGGATTAAATGGCAGGATCTGAATTTTTTGACAATATCCAGAAGGCAACGGAAATAGTACTCAGTTACCGCAAGCGCAAAAGACGCATAAAAAAAGAAAAGCAAAAGGCCGCGAATGTTATTGTAGACTGGATAGGGGCGTTTTTGTGGGCTGCCGGAATGGTGCTGCTGATAAACCAGTATCTTTTCCAGGCATATCAGATTCCTTCCGGCTCCATGATCGATACGCTCCTTATCGGGGATAGGTTATTCGTAAACAAACTGGTTTACGGGCCTGAACTGCTGCCTGGCCTGGTTAAATTGCCAAGCCCCTTTAAGCCAAAACGCAACCAGATTATCATATTTGAAAACCCCGCTTATATAACACGGGGGCCTGTGTTTGATATAGCCCAGCGCGTTATTTTTATGCTTACCCTTTCCTTTGTTGATATTGACCGTGATGAATACGGTGATCCCAAACCGCATTTCCTGATAAAACGGGCGGTAGGCATGGGCGGCGACCACTTTGCCTCTGATAAGGGGAATATGAAGATACGGTTTGCAGGGGAAAACCGCTGGGTTGAGGAAACTGATTTCCACCGCCTTAGCGGGTATACGCATAAGATAAGCCGTCTGATGGACAGCCGCTATTATCCGGCCCTGGAAGCGGCAGGGAAAGTGGCAGCTTTTGGGGATATTGGCCTTCAGATTTCCGGAGAGCTTGCTGAAGTGAGCGCACAGGCCAATTATTTGCAGTATCCCGATCTCCTGGCTTATGAAAAATCCCGTTTGGAATTGTTATGCACCGCGTATCCTCATAATCCAAATTACAGAAGCCGACTAGCCCAGCATAATCAGGGATGGTATATACCGGAATCAAGGATATTGCCACTAGGAGACAACCGCGACAATTCCAGGGACGGTCGGTACTTTGGCCCTGTCCGTTACGACCGCATATTGGGCAAAGCATCGTTTACTTTCTGGCCATTAAACCGTATGGGCAGTATACGCTGAGGTATCGTTATGATTGATAAAGGGCGCAGATTTTCTTACGCCGACCAGAAAAACCGCCGTCACAGGGTGCGCTGGATAGTACTCTGGGTATTGGGATTTTTTATTGTTTATACAGCTCTTACTTCTCTGGTATTTTCGGTTCGGGTCTTAGAGAACGAAACCATGCAGCCCGATCTTCAAAAGGGAGACCGTTTTGTTTTTTCTTCATATCAAATATACTCCTTCATTCCAGGGTCAGATGTCTCGTCCCTGCTCCGCAGGGGCAACATAGTCTTGAT
>JAIRUO010000037.1 GCA_031254385.1 Treponema sp.
ACTATTACAATGCCGGTACCATTTTTAGCAGCCGGAACCGAGGCGATTTGGCGGAAAATTACTTCAAAAAAGCCATATCCCTTAATACCAAAGATCCCAGGTTCTATGTCGAGCTTGGGACCCTCCTTTATCTGAGCAAAAAAACAAGGGAAGCCAGCGCCACTTTGGAAGAAGCCTTAAAGCTTGATCCAAACAACCTTACAGCTCAGTTTTATATGGGAAAGGTGCTTAAGGATTCCAAGGAATACTCGGCTTCCCTACCCTATTTTGAAAAGGCTTCCCGGGATCAGGAATTTAAGGTTCGCGCCCTCGTTGAAACCGGAAGCTGCTATATGTCGCTTAAAATGATAGACAAGGCCATTCCGGAACTGGATAGGGCGGTAAAAATAAGCGGAAACGATGCAGAAACAGACTGCCTCTATGCCCGGTATTTTCTGGGCTTATGCTACGAGAAAAAACAGGATTTGCCCACGGCCGTAGCCCAATGGGAAAAAATATATGCCATTAAGAAAAATTTCCGCGATGTTGGAGAAAAACTGGTTCAGTACCAAGACTACCGCCAATCAGGGCAGGTATGAAAATCCTCTGTGTTTCAGATCAGATAGACCCCCTGATCTACACCAATTCCATAAAAGAGCGTTTTGCCGGCGTGGATTTGGTATTAAGCGCAGGGGACCTTCCCATGGATTATCTGGACTTTATTGTATCAACCCTGAATAAACCGACTTTTTTTGTCTTTGGAAACCACAACCTTAAGGAATACGCAAAGTACCGAGGAACAGTTGACCCATTAGCCACAGGCAACGACGAACCCATTGAAGCGCTTTCGTATTCGGGGGCGACCCATCTGGGAACCAAAGTAAAACGCGAAGAAGGGCTAATCATCGCGGGCCTTGGGGGCTGCATGCGCTATAACCGCGATGAAAACCAGTATACAGAATTCCAGATGAAGATGGAGATACTAAAAATCATTCCGAATCTGTTTATAAACCGTATCTTCCGAGGGCGTTATCTGGATATACTCTTAACCCATGCGTCTCCCAGGGGTATTCACGATATGGAAGACAGGTGTCACCTTGGGTTCAAATGCTTTCTCTGGTTCATGAAGGTTTTTAGGCCCCGCTACCTGATTCACGGGCACATTCATCTTTATGACCTTTCGACAGTCAGAACTACCAAATATATGGATACGCTAGTTATCAACGCGTACAGCCACTATCTTCTGAACACGGATGAAAAAATATGACAGACAGCGGACCGCCTCCCGAAACCTTCGGTTTTACCCAGGCCACAGACGATTTTAACAGGGCCAGGGGTAAGGCAATCATTTCAAAATTTACCAATATAATGAATTCGCGGCGTGACGATCTGCTCTCTTTCCATGATGTCAAGGAAATACTAAAGCCAAATAATCAGGTGTATTGGGGAATGAAGCAGGTTCCCATTAAGCTCATAGTCGGCAGCGAAGGCCGTTACCGCGATTTTAACAAAGGCTTCCACCCCCGTTCCGAATTTCTCCGGGCCCGCTGGGAACGGGTTGACAGGGCCAATATTAACGACATTCCCCTTCCTGCCATACAGCTTTACGAAATCGGCGGCGCGTACTTTGTCAGAGACGGAAATCACCGTGTTTCAGTTGCCCGATCCCAGGGAGTGGAAGAAATCGATGCAGAGGTGACCAGCCTTTCTTCTGAAATTGCCATTACCTCTTCGATGACTACCGATGATCTGCGCGAAGCTGTAATTAATCTTGAAAAAAGCATCTTTTATGAGAAAACAAATTTTGAAGAATTGACAGGGGACAAAGAATTAAATTTTACCACTACCGGGCGCTACGATAAAATTTACGAGCATATTCTGCAGCATAAGTATTATCAGAATCAGGATTCTGAAGAAGAGATTTCATTCTCTGATGCTCTGGTCTCCTGGTATAAAGAAATATACAGTCCCATTATCAAGATCATTAACGAGCAAAAAATAATAAGTAATTTCCCTGGGAAAAGCCCCAGCGATCTTTACATCTGGATAGTACGGCACTGGGATTTCCTCAAAAAAAAGTACGGAGACGATTATCCGATTGCCGATGCCGCAAAGAATTTTTGTGTCCGTTACGGGATACAAAAAAAGCACTTTTCTAATTTTTTTAAGCTTCTGATGGGTAAATTTCAAAAGCAGGGATAAATAGCAATGCATGCTCCTTTTATGACAATTCCGCCCTGGAAACGGTTCAGGGAGTTTATAGCACCAAACGCCGACCGCTTCTCGATTCTTAAAGAACTCGTAGAAGAGGCAAACCTTGAATACTCCATAGTGAGTATAGCAGATAACAGGCATTTCTTTATTGCTCCGCCGCCCCCAGAGCAGGAATTCCTCCGCAGCCGCCTGACCATTCTGACAGCCCACTACGACAGATCACCGGGCAGCCCCGGTGCCAATGACAACAGTGCTGCGGTCTTTATTTTAATTGAAACTGCCGCAAAAATGACCAAGGACAAAATCAATAACTGGCTCATTATCTTTACCGATAAGGAGGAACTTGAAAACGGAGAGAGTATCCAGGATCAGGGCGCTTATGCTCTTGCGGCCGGTCTTAAAAATTCTGGCCTGGGGAATTCAAGGGTTTATAACTTTGACGCATGCGGTACCGGCGATACCATCATTGTTTCAACTACCGCAGAGTACCTATTAAAGAAAGATATCTCCCCTGGAAGCGAAAAAATTCTAGCCTCTGTCATGGAGTTAAAAGAAAACGCCCTAGAAGCGGCCCATCATCTGGGTATGGACAGGGTAAAACTGGCACCCACTCCTTTTTCAGATGACGCGGGATTTCTGCGCATGGGAATTGCGGCCCAGACTATTACCGTACTGCCTTCGAATGAATACATGCTTTTTGTCCCTATAGTACGCAAAAACCCTGAATTCGCAAAAATACTGATAAGCCAGCGCTACAGGAACGCCAACAATTTAAAACTTATACCTGAAACCTGGCGCTGCCTAAACACTGCGAGGGACAGCTATCTTAGGCTCACCCCTGAGCATTTCCGTTCAGTACAGCGTTTTGCGGAAGCTTTATGCAAAGGGTGACTTTGTATATACATCCGTTTCCAGCTCTATAAATCCTTAATAAGGCTATCCTCGTCAACGTAATAGTTATTAAAATCATTCTTATCAAAATATACCCGAACTGTTTTATTATGAGCATACGAAGGCTTAAACCAAATATTATGGCTTTTAAATAAATAATCTATACCATTCTCTGAATAACGAGAATGTACTATATAGGGATTTTCATCATTTAGTTTTAGTGACGTATTTCGCTTTATTTCAATTATATCCGCCATTACATAATTGCCCCATAAAATTAATTTATCTCTTTGTTTTTCAAGAGTACGATTTTTTATATTAAGCACAATGCCTACAACTAAAAAAATTAGTCCAAAACTTCCAAAACTTGAAAGTAAAATTAAATAAAAATTCCCT
Source organism: Treponema sp. (assembly GCA_031254385.1). The sequence goes on from JAIRUO010000037.1 coordinate 3,481, forward strand.
GAAGCTAATATAACTTTGCTCGGATTTAGCGGATCGTAATATATTTCTATAGCCTTACCGGTATACATACTGGAATCATACTGATCTAGTCCCGTAGTTATCTCTTTTCCGGCATTTGTTTTATATGTAACAAGAACATTTATATGATCCCTTGAACCAGATATGGCACTGATAATGCCTACTGTTTTAATCCCATTTTCTTTAAGGTTCATATAATACATATGAGAAGCAACAAAAAAAATTGTTCCAAATATAATGAAAAAAGAACCGAAACATATAAAGAAAAAAGAGAATCCTTTATTTTTATTGAACTTCTTTTTCATATATAAACATCATTACCTTTTGCCAGCCTTACTATATACCCCTAAATCCTTCTTCCCCTCCGCGCCTCTGCGTGAAATCTTCCCCTAGTCCCTCAGTCCCTGATCCCCAGTCCCTTCTCTTAAATCGCAAGCAATTTCGAATAAGCGTCCAAAACCAGATCCCCAGAACTTGAGCCTTTAGCGCCTAATATCTTCTTTGCCAAAACCTTACCCAACTGCACTCCTTCCTGATCAAAGCTGTTGATGTTCCATACTAAGCCCTGGAACATCACCTTGTTCTCAAAATGGGCGAGTAACGCGCCTAAAGTTTTGGGATCAAGGCGTTTTCCGTATATCAGACTGGAAGGTCTGCCACCGGGGAAATCTTTTGCGCCGTCAGCATCTTTCTTTCCCAGGGCAAAGGCCGCGATTTGGGCTGCCAGATTCGCCTTGAGCTTGGCCTGACTGCCTGAGCCTTCGACTGTGATATCATCTTTAAGCTGGCTTTCAATAAATCCAATAAATTGCAGAGGAACTACATCGGTTCCCTGATGGAGAAGCTGGTAAAAAGAATGTTGGCCGTTTGTTCCCGGTTCGCCAAAAACCACAGGGCCGGTCTGGTAAGCAACTGGCTTGCCGTCACGGTTCACCCTTTTTCCGTTTGATTCCATGTCAAGCTGCTGAAGATGGGCAGGAAAACGGGAGAGTCCCTGGCTGTAGGGCAGCACTGCCGTACAGGGGAGCCCCAAAAAATTCCGCTCCCAAACTCCGATCAGCGCGTCAAGAAGACTGGCATTTTTGCGTATACCGGTTTCCAGTGCTGCCTTGTCCGCTTCGTGAGCGCCGGCAAGGAAGTCCTTGAAAACATCGCTGCCAAAGGCAAGGGAAAGGATAACCCCTCCTACAGCAGAAGTTGACGAGTAACGGCCTCCAATAAAATCATCCATATAGAAAGAATCAAGGTATTTCGGGTTATGCGCCAGAGGGCTTGTCTCGCTGGTAACGGCTACCATGTGTTTGGCTGGATCTAGGCCAGCCTTTGTCAGTTTTTCTTTGACAAAGAGCTCATTGGTCAAAGTCTCCAGGGTGGTTCCACTTTTGGAAACTAGGACAAAGAGGGTTTCAGCAAGAGGCAGCTCAGAACAAATGCGCGAAGCATCATCGGGATCAACATTGGAAATAAACTCCGCCCTAAGCTGTTTTTTGCCTTCAGCCTTTGCCCAATTCTGAAGGGCCAGAGCCATTGCCCTGGGGCCCAAATCCGAGCCGCCTATACCTATCTGGCAGACCGCAGAAAAAGTTTTCCCCGCAGAAGGCCGTATCTCACCTGACCTTACCTTTTCTGCAAACTCAGAAACCCGTTCCAGCTCTTTATTGTAAAAGTCGCCTATGTCCTTGCCTTCATAAATTACCTTAGCGCCCGTAACTGCCTTGGCATCAGGCGTTCGCAGCAGATGGTGGAGAACCAGCCGCTTTTCCGTAGTGTTCATTATTTCGCCTTCTGCTAAAGCCCTGTATTTGGAAACCAGCTCCAGTTCGTCCGCCAGCGCCTGGAGCGCGTCCAGAACAGAATCTTCAACAGGCCGGGCAGCCCAGTTGAATTGCAGGCCAGCAGCCAGAGGAGTTGTACACTTCCCCACCCGTTCCGCAGTTAAATAAGAAGAAAAATCGAATTTCTTCCCGGCTTCCGCAAGGTTTTGAAGGGCCTTATACCCATTTGTCTTGTCCAGATCTTTGTAATTCATATTGCCTCCAATTCTGGGACGTTTTTTTGCAGATTTTGCAAAAAATCTTGCCCCGTGACGCCTTCTTTTAGTACTACAAATACGGTATTATCCCGCCCGGATATGGTGCCCAAAACATCCTGTATATTGAAGGTGTCCAGGGCCATGGCCACGGAATCGGAATGTCCAGAATAGGTCTTTATTACTACTATATTACCAGACCATTCAATCGAAATATATCCCCTTAAAAAATCCTGGGCAAAGGCACGATCCGCTTCTTTTAGCTCGTCATCTGCGGGGAGTGAATATACGTAGCCGTCATGGCCGTTTGAAACTTTCCCCACTTTTAGGACTTTTAGGTCCCTGGACAGAGTTGCCTGGGTTACATCAAACCCTTCTTTTTGCAGATGAAGAAGGAGCGTTTCCTGAGACTCGATAGGATAGGTTTTTATTAAATTCCTGACCGCTTTTAGGCGGGACTGCCGTTCTTTCATGAATATATATAGAATAATAATCATTTTCCTTCAATTTTCGCAACCCCACATTCAAAAAAAAACAATCAACAACCCAGGAGCAAGCACCTGGGTATGTAGGTTCCGATAAGAATGGATTGTATGTTGGTTTAATACCATATTACAGGAAGATGGACTAACTAAAAACCGGAGCAAGCTCCGGGGTATTAAACCAACGGACGGAATAAATGTACAAAAAGTGGAAATCGGGTATGGAAAATCTTATATTTGAAATAGAGGGACAAAAATGAAAGAAATAGGCGAAAATTCATCTTCGCCGGAATTGGTTTCTTACCAAAATGACGCTTCGGAAAGTAACGAAGCCGCCAGTATTACAATATCCCTTTCTGAAGACAAGCTGGAAGCCAGGGCGAATTTTGTCCCGGCATCAGGAAACGGCGCCCTCCTTACACTCGATCAGTTTTATTCAGTTATGGAAAAATACAATATCACTTATGGCCTTCTGCATGAAAACATAAACAATGCGATTTTTGAAACTAATGTTGAAAAAATAACTCTAAAAGGCGTACTTATAGCAAAGGGTACTCTTCCCGTGGACGAAGTAGGAGAATATCTGCTGCTCAACCCCCTGCTAAAACAGAAAAAAAATTTGAGCATATCTACGTCCAGCCCGGCGCATAACCGGAACCGTATTCCTAACAAAAATAAAAGAATAGATTATAAGCAAATATCATCCTTTATTATTGTAAGGAAAGGGCAGATACTGGCAAGACTGATACCAAAAAAATCAGGGAATGATGGAATGAATGTTCACGGCACTCCCATTCCTTATAAAGTTATAAATCCCAAGGGAGTGCAAGGCGGAAATAATACGCAAATGAGTGGAAGCTTCCTCTTGTCCGCGATCAGCGGTCAGATGACAGAAGTAAATGGGATTATCCAAGTAGATGAATCGCTCAACATCAAAGGGCCGGTGGATTATAGAACGGGAAATATCGCTTTCCCAGGGGACGTGATCATAGAAGGGCCTGTTTCTGATGGCTTTAAACTGTATTCTGGAGCTTCCATTACCATTAAGCAGACCCTGGACGTAACAGACGCTGTAACAAAAGGAGACCTTGTTGTTGCCGGAGGGATCATAGGGAGAGGCCCTGCTCTAGTAAAAGTGGGAGGCAACCTTAGAACTAAGTTTGTAGAAAATTGCCGTATTGCGTGCAGAAAAACTGTTTTTGTTGGAAAGGAAATAATAAATTCCAAGGTCTACGCTATGGAAAATATTGAAATGGGAGAGAAAAGCCTGATTATTGGCTCAGAAATATACGCCGTAAACGGCTTGCGGGCCGGAAGCATAGGCAAAGCGTCCGCCCCCACTCCAAATATCCGCTGCGGCGTAGATTTTACGATAGAACAAGAAAAAAATAATTACAATAATATGCTCCGCCTTCTGACCATTAAACTGGCGCGCCTAAAGCAGCTTCTGGAAGAACCGCATCTTGCGCAAACAACAAAAGCAAATCTTGAAGCCCTCTGCAAAAAGCTGGAAGAAGATCAGCATACTGCGACAGAAAGAATTACTGAATTATTGCGCAATACCACTATCAATGAAAACGCCTTTGTGGAAGTTTACGGAGAAATAGCAACAGGCACTTTAATAGAAATCTGCAAGGCCCAGCTTATTGTTCCTACGCCCCTAAGAAAGGTTAGAATAAGCCTTGACAAGTCAAGCGGAAAACTGCTGGTAGATAAAATGTAGGGATTAGGGGTTAGGATTTAGGGGTTAGGGAGTATAATGTTTTAGATGTTGCAGAATACTGGAGATTATTTATTTCTCGATATAAAGGCGGTTCCGGGGGCTTCCAAAACTTGTCTGGGGGATGTGAAAGAAGGAAGGCTTAAAGTTCGTATTGCTGCCGCGCCAGAAGACGGTAAGGCCAACGAAGAGCTCCGTTCTTACCTTGCCAAAATTTTGGGTTGCGCCAAAAAGGATATTGTGCTTGTATCAGGGGAAAAGTCCCGGAATAAAACGCTGCGGCTCCCTGCTGCTGTAAAAGAGAAGATTGAAGGGTTATTGGAATAGATTACGGGCAACGGTACTGTGTTAGGTATCATAGGCCTATACCACGAGTCGCCACAAAAATGTCGGTTATTGCGTTAAAAGCACAATTTCATCGGTAATGGCTTTTTCGACAAAACTGTTGAGCGATATTTTTCTTTTTTTTGCCAGAATAGCTATTTGCCGATGAAGATCAGGGGATAACCGAACATTAAATTTACCGGAATAGGGCTTTTCAGGTTCTACCCCATCTTCCCTACACCATGCAATATAATCGTCAATGGAGTCTTTAAAAGCCCGTTCTATTTCATTTACAGTTGTTCCTTGAAAAGTTATAACGTCCCTGGTATTGATTATATCCCCGTGGAATATTTTAGCCTCGGCATCATACTCTACCATACCCAAATATCCCTTATATTCCATCATTATGTACCCCCGCATTTTCCAGAAATCTTCGAACCGAATTAACTGCTCCCTTATCCGTGGTCTTTTGAGGATGCGGACGGTGAAAAACCGCCCGTACTCCATTTAGGCTTACTCGCAATCTTGATCCCGAGCCTTCAGACAGTTCAGCACCCAAAGCGGCAAAAAGCCTTTCAATATCGGCCCACAGGATATTAGCCTGTATGGGATTCTTGTAAATTAATTCCATGATCTTTTTATGTCTGGAATTCATATCTAAATGGTACTATATAATGATACTATTGTCAAACGGTTGTAACGACCTGGTGTCAGTCCCTTTCTTCCCCTAACCCCTACATCCTAAATCCTAACCCCTATACCAAAAACCTCCGTTTCCGGGTACAATAAGTTATGGCTCAAACAATCAAGATGAGAAACCCCATTGCCGAACTGGACGGGGATGAAATGACCAGGGTGCTATGGGCGCTGGTTAAGGAAAAACTGATACTTCCCCATGTGGAGCTCAAAACCGTATACTTTGACCTGGGAATCGAAAACCGGGACGCGACAGATGACGAAGTAACTGTCGAGGCTGCGAAGGCCATACAGCGGCTGGGCGTGGGCGTTAAATGCGCCACCATTACGAGCACTCCGGCACGCCAGAAAGAGTATAAGCTAAAAAAACTGCTCCCCAGTCCAAACGCTACTATCAGAGCAATTCTTGATGGGACGGTATTCCGCAAACCTATTCAGATTTCGTGTATCACTCCGACTGTCAGCACCTGGAAAAAGCCTATTGTCATTGGTCGCCATGCCTACGGCGATGTGTATAAAAGCGCAGAGCTGCTGATTGACGGCCCCGGAAAAGTAGAATTGGTTTATACCGCAGTGGACGGTACGGAAAAACGCTGTACCGTAGCGGACATGAAGGGGCCGGGAGTGGTACAGGGCATGCACAACCTTGACGAATCCATAAGGAGTTTTGCCAGGGCCTGTTTTCTCTACGCGTTAGCTGAAAAACTTCCGGTCTGGTTTGCCTCCAAGGATACTATTTCAAAAACCTACGATGGCCGCTTTAGAGATATTTTTGATGAAGTTTACAAGGCCGAATTTAAAAAGAAAATTGAGGCCGCAGGATTAAGCTATTACTATACCCTGATTGACGATGCTGTGGCCCGTATAGTAAGGGGCGAAGGCGGAATGCTCTGGGCCTGCAAGAACTACGACGGCGATGTTATGAGCGATATGATAGCCAGCGCCGCAGGTAGCCTTGCAATGATGACCAGCGTTTTGGTTTCTCCCTCGGGCGCGGTGGAATACGAGGCTGCCCACGGCACGGTTCAGCAGCACTACTACCGCTGGCAAAAAGGGGAGAAAACCAGGACAAACCCCACGGCCCTTATCTTTGCCTGGACAGGGGCATTGGCAAAACGCGCCGAGATGGACAGCCAACCGGAGCTTGCCGCCTTTGCGATACGCCTTGAACAGGCGTTAATCAAAGCTATTGAAGAAGGGGATCAGACAGGGGATCTTGCAGCGCTGGCAAAACCGCGCCCTTCCAAAGTGTTAAATTCCTGGGAATTTGTTGCTGCTGTTAGCCGTAGGTTGGCAATTCAATTAAACGCCTGATAACCAGTTTACCGGTACTTTCCTGGAATCCATCGT
>JAIRUO010000078.1 GCA_031254385.1 Treponema sp.
CGCTCAGAAATAAGGATCGAGTCTTCAAAGTTGTAGCCGTTCCAGGGCATAAAGCCTACAAGTATATTACGGCCTAGTGCCAGTTCGCCGTTTTTGGTAGCAGGGCCGTCGGCGATTACTTGTCCGACCTGAATCTTATCGCCCAGTTTTACAAGGGGCCGCTGGTTATAGCAGGTATCCTGATTGGTACGCTGATACTTTATCAGGCTGTAGACATCCAGACCTTCTTTGTTGGTTTCGGGGACAGAGCCTTCCGGATCGTCCGGCTGAATAACAACTTCCTGTGCTGTTACGCGCAGTACCGTACCGCTGCGCCTGGCCTTGACCAGTACTCCGGAATCGTAGGCGCATTTTTCTTCCATACCCGTCCCAACCCTAGGTGGCTCCGGAAATACCAGAGGCACTGCCTGACGCTGCATATTGGAACCCATTAGGGCCCGGTTAGCGTCATCGTGCTCCAAAAAGGGAATGAGTGAAGCGGAAACGGAAATAATCTGTTTGGGTGAAACATCCATGTACTCGATATCTTCTGGCCCGCGTGTAGAATAATCGCCCTGATGTCGGCAGGAAACTTGATCGTCTACAAATGAACCGTTGGATTTTAGTTTTGCGGAAGCCTGCGCAATGTAATAACGATCTTCGTCCATTGCAGAAAGGTATTCCACATCCTCTGTGGCTTTGCCCTTTACCACCCTGCGGTACGGGGTTTCAAGAAAGCCGTAATCATTAACGCGGGTGTAATTTGCCAGAGAAACAATAAGGCCGATATTTGGGCCTTCCGGCGTTTCGATGGGGCACATTCTACCGTAATGCGTGTAATGAACATCGCGCACCTCAAATCCGGCCCTCTCGCGGGAAAGCCCCCCAGGCCCAAGCGCGTTAAGGCGTCTTTTGTGGGTTAGCTCTGTCAGGGGGTTTACCTGTTCCATAAACTGAGAAAGCTGGCTTGATCCAAAGAACTCTTTTATGGCGGCAACCAGTGGCTTAATGGAAATAAGGTCCTGGGGCTTAATGGTATCGGTTTCCTTTAGGCTCATCCTTTCTTTGGCAATGCGCTCCATGCGGGTAAAGGCGGTCTTCATGGAGTTGGCCATGAGTTCGCCTACTGACCTTACCCTTCTATTTCCCAGATGATCGATATCGTCAATATTTTCGTCTCCAACATACACCTTTATCAGGAATTTCATGGTAGAGATAATATCCTGTTTGGTCAGGGTGAATTCTTCCAGCCCAGGCTTATAATTAAATTTCTTGTTAAGCTTGTAGCGCCCTACTCTGCCAAGATCGTAGCGCCGGCTGGTAAAAAACATACCCAGCAGATCCTTTTCGGCGGCATCAACGGTGATCGATTCGCCTGGCATAAGGACTGAATAAACCGCAGAAAGCGCATCTTCCCTGGAAGGCTCGTCCCGGTTGGGATCTTCTTTTACAAATTTTATTTCTTCCCGCTCAAAACAGTTAAGCAGCATAGTTGAATTAAGGGAATCGGCGGAAGAAAAATCTATAACCTCAACGGACTTTATGCCGTTAGCTATAAGTTCATCAACATCATGCGGATGCAGCTTATCCCCGGCGCGGTAAAGTTTCTTTTTGCCCTCTGAATTTTCTTCGTTAGATTCGGCCCAGATCGCAGTTGCCAGAACCTGGCCGGTAAATTTTTCCCGGGTGTCCCGGTCGTTTTTTACCTTTAAGGTCTCCGTTATATAAAAGGCGCGGATAATATCTTCGCGGCTTGTATATCCCAGGGCGCGGAGGAATATGGTTCCCAATATCCTTTTTTTTCTGTCGATCTTTGCGTAGATCAGTTCTTTTTTCTGATCGATTTCAAATTCCAGCCAGCTTCCCCGGTAGGGAATAATACGGGAAGAATAAGCCCCTTTTTCATGGCTAAAAATGACGCCGGGAGAACGATGGATTTGAGAAACAACCACCCTTTCCACACCGTTTATGATGAAGGTTCCCCGCTCGGTCATAATGGGGATATCCCCCATATAAATGTCCTTCTGCCTGATCTCGCCAGTCTGCTGGAAAATGAGGTTTATTCTGGCTTTAAGGGATACCGCATAAGTAAGTCCCTTTTGCTTACATTCCTGTTCGTTGAATTTTATATTGGTTTCGTCCAGGGTGTAGTACTCATACTCAAGAACCATGTCGCCGTTGGGGCTCTCAATTGGGAACGTGGATGAAAAAACTTCCTCCAATCCCTGCTTTGCCGGTTTTTCATTTCCACGGACTTTCTGGCGCTGTAAAAACCGTTCATAAGAATGAAGCTGTATGTCAACTAAGTCCGGCAGTTCCATTACATTCTGAATATCCCTGCCAATATATGTCCGCTTTGAAATGGATTTTGCTTTTGCCATCCCTTCCCCCTGGTATTTGCCCTGTATAGGCGGCTTTCCAGCACCAAATTTTTAGTACTGGACAAAAACCGTAAAAGGGCCCCGGCTTATGCCAAGGTCCTTGAACGCTTTAGCCAACAGGCCAAAGTAATGAGAAACTAAACTGTCTTCCCGACCCGGCCCAAAAGGTATTTTTCCCTTCGGGCCTTTTTAATCTGGTTTTACTGAATTTCAACCGTACCGCCGGCGGCAGTGACTTGGTCCTTGATCTTCGCGGCTTCTTCTTTGGAAACACCTTCCTTTAGAGGTTTTGGAGCGCCCTCTACCAGGTCTTTTGCTTCCTTGAGGCCAAGGCCAGT
>JAIRUO010000118.1 GCA_031254385.1 Treponema sp.
TTATTATCGAAGGAGCTGATGAAGTTTACCGTCCGGGTTACAGACGCCATTTACGATACCCTGGAGCCTGTTGCACGGGGGCTGGGAATGGTAATGCTGGAGCTTACCGTATTCCAGCATAAGGGTAGGGGAGGGAGTTCCGGGAGCGTTCAGGTACGGGTTGCGATCTATAAGGCCGGGGAGAACATAGGGGTGGACGACTGCTCCCGTTTCCATAAGGCAATTCTGCCCAGGCTGGAACTGGCCTATCCAGGAAAGGACCTTTACCTGGAAGTGTCGTCTCCGGGTATAGGACGGCTCATAAAAGATGGCAATGAAATGGTTCATTTTATTGGCCGGAGCATCAAATGCTATACGGCATTGAATAACGCAACGGCATTGCAGAATGCCGATGGGGGCGGCTGGATTGGAGGCATACTCTGCTCCGCCGATGAAAAAGGGATTACCCTGGAAACAGGGGATGGAATAATCGCTTTGTCTTATGAAGTTATCGCTAAGGCAAAGCTAGAGAATATTTGAAAAACTGGGAGACAGGAGGATCTACCGTGGCAACGGATATGTCGGATGCGATTCGCCAGCTTATACAGGACAGAGGTATGTCCGAAGAGCTCATATACAGGACTATTGAAAATACCCTCCTTGCGGCATATAAACGCAAATTTGGCAGAGATGATAACGCGATTGTCCGGTTCAGCGATGATAGGGAAGTCTCAATTTATGCCAAAAAGATAATTGTTGACGGAGTAGTTGACGGAGTAGAAGAGGTGTTAGAGATCGACCTGGAAGAAGCCAGAGAATTGAATCCTGACGCGGATATAGGCGATGAATTGTTAATCGAGTTAAACCCGAAGGATTTTGACAGGGTTTCGGTTCAGAGCGCAAAGCAGACCGCTCACCAGTCCATACGAGAAATTCAGAAAGACAGCCTTTATTCAGAATATAAGGATAAAGTTGGAGAGATAATAATCGGTTATTATCAGCGGGAGCGGAACGGGACTATTTATGTTGACCTTGGAAGAATGGAAGGCATACTTCCAAAAAAATTCCAGTCGCCCAGGGAAGTGTACCATGTGAATGACCGCATCAAAGCCCTTATAACCGAAGTAAACAAAACCCCGGCGGGTTTGCAGGTTGTTCTGTCCAGGACGCATACGGAATTTGTCAGGGCAATTTTTGAGCTGGAAGTACCGGAAATTTACGATAAAACCGTTGAAATTCATAAAATAGTGAGGGAAGCGGGCTATAGGACAAAACTGGCGGTTTATTCCAACAGGGATGATGTTGATCCTGTCGGGGCCTGCGTGGGCCTTAAAGGAGTCAGGATACTCGCAATCATAAAAGAACTGGAAGGGGAAAAAATCGACATACTAAAATACGATCCCGATCCCCGGCGCTTCATAAAAAATGCCCTTTCCCCTGCGGAAGTGCGGGATGTAATTATTCTGGACGAAGCGAAACATCAGGCACTTGCAGTTGTAAACGAGTCCCAGTTTTCTCTGGCCATTGGTAAGCAGGGCCTTAACGTGCGCCTGGCCAATAGGCTGGTAGACTGGAATATCGATGTCAAGACAGATACCCAGTTTGAAGAAATGGATATTGCCGCAGAATCCCGCAGGGCTGTTTCCGAACTCTTTGGGGATTCAGATTCTTACGGCGAAGAATTTTCCCGCATCTCGGAGCTTCCCGGCGTTGATAATGCTGTGGCCCAGGCTCTGCTGGACAATAACATCGACTTTATAGAAGATTTCCTTGCCCTGTCCGAAGAAGAGCTTACAGGCATTACAACGATTTCTGCTGGGCAGCTTGATACGCTAAGGAAATTAATCGAAGAATATGTTGAAATAGTTGAGGAAGAGGAGGAAGAAACGGAGGATGTGGAGGCGCCTGCTGAGGAAGAAGCAGCGGAGGGGGAAGAATACCAGTGCCCCGAATGCGGAGCAAAGATAACTGTGGATATGACTGCCTGTCCGAATTGCGGAATTGGGCTGAGTTTTGAGTATGAGGAAGAGGACGAGTAAAATAATATGGCTCAGGAAACTGAAAACGTACAAAAACCCAAGGCGGAGCTAATAAAAAAAGCTCGTTCGGACTTTAGTCAAACGAACTTTAGTTCGATGGACCCTAATCCAAAAGACAATAGTCCTACAGACTTGAGTCCAACGGACACTAGTTCAAAGGATAATGATCCAAAGGACTTAGGTCAAACGAACTTAAGTCGGACGGACTTCAGTCCGACGAACCTTGGTCGATCGGACTTTAGTCCAACGAACACTGGTTCGACGAACACTGGTTCGAATGATCCTGAATCGCCCGAGACTGTAAAGCCATCTGCTTCTCCCGAACACGGAGAACGCCGCAAGGTTATTGTTGTTAAAAAGAAAACGTCTTCTGGGGCTCCGGCCACTGCTGTCCCTCATGCCGGTACCAGTGCCAAAGCTCCAAAAAAAGTTCAGCCTAAAGTTATTACAGCCAAGGTTCCCGGAACAGAGGACGCTCCTTCAACTGAAGCTAAAACTCCAGAGAATGTGCAGACCCCCGCTCCGGCTACTGGAAAAAAACAGGACGAAAAACATGAAACTTCCAGGCATCAGGATCAGGTACCAGGGGAGAAACATCAGACAGTAAGCGAAAACCCCAAGGAAGGCAATGAGGCAAGTTCATTTACTATATCCCAGCGGCCTGCAGCCGTTGCCGGTAAGGTTGGAGGCAAATTTGTAGGCCCCAGGCCTCCAAGAACCGAAAGGCAGGGGCAGTCTCAAACATCAAACCGGACAGGTGATTCCCGGATCAAGGATACACGAACCGGCGATTCACGTATCCATGATCAACGAGCCGGCGATCAACGAACAGGCGATCAGCGAATCGGAGATCAACGAATCGGAGATTCGAGGACTCCGCAAGGTCAAACAGGCAGCCGTCCACCTTTCCGGGGTGGAGACCGAGCTCCCGGCCAGGGACGTCCCTTTGGCAATAATCAAGGCGCAAATAGAACGGGTTTCCGTCCTCATACTGGCGCGAACCAGCGTCCCGGATTTGGCCCCCGCCCTGGAGGGCAGCGGCCTGGGACGGGAAGACCTGGAACTACTCAGACCCCTCCGCCTCTCCCCGAAGGAAAAGGACTGGGGAAAAAGACCTTTAAGGCAAAAAAGCCGCTTTATACCCGGAAGGAAAAAGAACTGGAAATGGAGGAGAAATTCTCCCAGACCAAAAAGAAGATAACCCAGGTAGCCAACCCCATACCCAAATCCATTGAGATTATGGAAGTTGTTTCCGTATCAGAAATAGCCCGAAAAATGAACCTCAAGGCGTCGAATATCATTCAGAAGCTCATGAGCATGGGGATGATGGTAACCATTAATCAGCAAATTGATGCAGAAACCGCCTCCATATTGGCCTCAGAATACGGAACAGAAGTAAAAATAATAAGCTTGTATGATGAAACCCTGATAGAGACATCTTCAGACGACGCCGCGTCATTGAGTCCGCGCCCGCCGGTGGTTACCGTTATGGGCCATGTTGACCACGGCAAGACCAAACTTCTTGATGCCATCCGCAGCGCTGACGTGGTCTCAGGAGAATTTGGCGGCATTACCCAGCACATAGGCGCGTACATCGTGGAAACTCCACATGGAAGAATTACCTTCCTAGATACTCCGGGCCACGAAGCCTTTACCCGCATGAGGGCAAGGGGCGCACAGGTAACCGACATTGTTGTGCTGGTAGTCGCCGCGGACGATGGGGTAATGCCTCAGACCATTGAAGCCTTGAATCATGCCAAGGAAGCGGATGTTCCCATTATTGTAGCGATTAACAAAATCGACAAACCCGAAGCAAATCCCGATAGGGTCAAAAGCCAGTTATCCGACCTTGGCCTTATGCCCGAAGACTGGGGCGGTCAGACCATTTTTGTGCAAGTGTCAGCCTTAAAAAAAGAAGGCATAGACAAGCTTATTGACGCCATACTCTTGCAGGCTGAAATTCTCGATCTCAGGGCAAACTACAACCGCAGCGCGGAAGGTAAAATTCTTGAATCCAAGATCGATCACGGCCGGGGAATTGTCGCTACGGTAATTGTGGAAAATGGAAGCCTCCGTATAGGCGATTCATTTGTGGCCGGGATATGGCCGGGAAAAGTGCGAGCCCTATTCAGCGACAAGGGCGAGAAACTGGACGAGGCGACTCCTTCCATGCCCATCGAAGTTTTGGGTTTTGAAGGAATACCAAATGCCGGCGATCCCCTTCAGGTTGTTGATGATGAAAGAACGGCCCGCGGTATATCAAATAAACGCCAGGAATTAAAACGCTTTGAAGATGCCAAAAATATTAAGAAGATAACCATAGACAATCTTCACGTTATGATAAGCGATGGCGAAATACAGGAACTCAAGGTTATTATCAAGGCCGATGTCCAGGGTTCTGCGGAAGCGTTACGATCCAGCTTGGAAAAACTTACTACCAAAGAAATCCGGCTCCATGTCATCCAGGCCCTGCCCGGCGCCATCAACGAAGGCGATGTGGATCTGGCCATTGCGTCTAACGCCATCATCATTGGCTTTAACGTGCGGCCCACACCCAAGGCTAAGTTACTAGCGGATCAGGAAAAAGTGGATATACGCAAGTACAATATCATTTACAAGGCTGTAGAAGAGATTGAGCTGGCTATGGAAGGCATGCTAAAGCCCGACACAAAAGAAGAAGTAATCGCGACCGTGGAAGTCCGGGATATATTCAAAACGCCAAAATTTGGAATAATTGCTGGCTGTTATGTGCTAACAGGAAAGGTCAGCCGCAGCGCTGGCATCAACGTAATACGCGATGGGATTGTTCTGCACCGTGGTAAGATTAGCTCGCTAAGGCGCTTTAAGGATGATGTTCGGGAAGTTGCAGCGGGCTATGATTGTGGCTTAGGCATTGACGGTTTTGACAATATCCAGACCGGCGATCAGTTTGAAGTCTTTGAAGTTATCGAAGTGGCAAGAAAGTTAAGCAATGGGTGAGTACAGGACAGAAAGAGTAGGGCGTCTTATTCAGGAGAAAATCGGTTCTCTAATCGTAGAAGGCAGAATCAAGGACTCTCGTGTTAATCCCTTTCTTTCAATTTCACGGGTTTCCGTATCCAGAGATCTGTCCTGGGCAGAAGTCTATGTATCCACATTTAAGCCAGAAGGAAACTTAAGCAGAGGAGTGGCGGGCCTCCAAAGCGCTGCTGGCTTTATTCAGGCTCAGCTTGCCTCCGTTATGCGCATCAGGAAGACCCCACGCCTCCGTTTTCACGAAGATCCAAGCATCAGGGAAGGATTTGAAATCGTAAAAAAAATTGAAGAGCTTCATATAAATAATGATACAGAGAGCAGTGAGCAAGGAGAAATGAACAGTGAGCAGTGAGCAGTGAGCAGTGAGCAAAGAACAAAGAGCAACGGTCTCCTGCTGCTGAAAAAAAATCCTGGGCTTACATCTTTTGAGTCTCTTAACATAGTCAAGAAAGCCCTTTCGACAAGAAAGGTAGGGCACACCGGAACGCTGGATAAATTTGCGTCCGGCATCCTTCTGGTGCTTGTTGGGCAGGCCGGAAAACTCGCCTCATTATTTTCATACTGTAAAAAAGAATACGAAGGCCGTATCCGTTTTGGAATTGAAACAGATACCCTTGATCCCGAAGGCAAGATAATTAGAGAAGCCGAAATTCCTTCCAGAGAAGCTGTTGAAGCTGTCCTCAAAGATTTCAGGGGGGAAATACTCCAGGCACCGCCGGCTTATTCGGCAATTCACATTGATGGCGTACGCGCACACGAGCTTACGCGACAGGGAAAAACCCCTGAAATGAAAAAACGCACTGTTTCTATTTACGAACTGGAACTGCTTTCCTGGGAACCGCCTTTTGCGTGTATCAGAGTTTGCTGTTCAGCGGGGACTTATATACGTTCATTGGCAAGGGATATCGCGCTGGCAGCGGGAAGCTGCGCCCATTTAGACACACTGGTGCGCACTAGGATTGGGGGGTTCTCGCTTTCAGAAGCTTTTGACCCAGAGATAGTAGAATCGGGTTCTGAAATTGCACAAGCCGTGGTTAGTTCATTGCGGCCTATCACGCCGGATATCTTTACGGCGCTGGAGTTGCCGTATGTTTATATAAGCGAAGAACAGGTACGCGCTGTGGGACATGGGCAAGACCTTCAAGGAAATGTTCTTGGAATTCTGGTTAAGGGTTTGCCGCAGGCCAGTGCGGCAGGTCTTTTTGGGCATATAAATGGGAAAGAAGAATTAGCCGCTGTTCTTGAGCGAAAGGACGGCAAATGGTGTTACGGCCATGTGTTTGCGGATGTTGCTTTTTCAAAAAGAATCTCACACGGAGGCACAGAGGCACGGAGGGAGAAAGAAAAATAAGATTTTACTGGACCTCTCCCAGAAAGATAGACAGTATGGACTGGACTAAATCCTAATTCCTCCTTGGTGCCTTTGTACCTTAGTGCCTTTGTGTGAGCCTCTTCCTCTCTGTGCCTCCGTGTGAGTAAATTCTTCAATAAGGGTCTGGACTTTTTCCCATATTTCTGTATGATTTAATGACAAATTAGGAGTGTAAATTAATGGCATTGAGCAATGAAGAAACAACCTCCATCGTGAACAAGTTCGGTAAAAACGAAAAAGATACCGGCGCGTCAGAGGTCCAGATTGCCCTTTTAACCGAGCGGATAAACCAGCTCACCGGGCATTGCAAACAATTTAAGAAGGATAAGTCCAGCCAGCGGAGCTTATTAATTTTGGTCGGTAAAAGACGGCGGATGTT
>JAIRUO010000128.1 GCA_031254385.1 Treponema sp.
CCGTGTAGCATGAAGCGTTTCACCATTAGGCGGTTTTTCCGCAACGCGTTCTACAATATAACCGTAGACAACAGCGCCGGCGTTGAAAAAGGTGTTAAATCAATCACGCTGGACGGCAAAGCCCTGCCCGGCTTTGTACTGCCCGTACTAGGCGATGGCAAACCGCATGATGTTGTTGTTGTTATGGGTTGAGGAAGGGACTAGGGATTAGGGACTAGGGAGATTGGTTAGGAAGTCCAGCGAGTTAGAAATACGCACAGACAACTAACAACAACCCTAACCCCTAAATCCTAACCCCTAACCCCTAAATAAGAAGGAGTTTAAAAATGAAGATTGGAGTTAGTTCGTATTGTTTTCATCGTTTGATGAAGGACGGGGCTTATACTTTTTTTGACGCTATTGAGTACGCCAAAAAAACAGGGTTCCAGGCTATTGAATTTACCGATGTCGGGCCGGAAGGCAAAACCATTCCAACAGAAGCCGGGACTATTGCGAAGGCCGTAAAAGATGCGGGTCTTGAATTGTGCAATTACGCGGTTCACGCGGATTTTCTTTACGGCTCTGACGGCGATATGAAAAAGGAAATCGACAGGGTAAAAGCATGCCTGGACATAGCAAAGGCCCTGGGTTCACCCCTTATGCGCCATGACGCGACATGGGGCCTTAGAGACAACACCAAATGCCGCACTTGGCGCGAGGCTGTTAAAATTATCGCCCCTGCCATACGCGAAGTTACCGAATACGCTGACTCCTTGGGCATAAAAACCATGACCGAAAACCACGGCTATTTTTTACAAGATAGTTACAGAATGGAAGAACTGGTATTGGCTGTAAACCACCCGAATTACGGCCTTTTGGTTGACATGGGGAATTTTATGTGCGCTGACGAAACCAGCGTAAACGCCCTTGCAACAGTCATGCCTTATGCTCTCCATGTTCACGCAAAAGACTTCCTCTACAAGAGCGGCGCGGAGACAAGGCCAGACGATTCTTGGTTCCCCACCCGTGGCGGAAACCATCTGCGCGGAACCATCCTGGGCCACGGCGTAGTGTCTGTTGGTCAATGTATTGAGTATGTCAAAAAATGTGGCTACTCCGGCGTTCTGTCCCTGGAATTTGAAGGGTCGGAAGAGCCGTTAGACGCCATACGAAGGGGATGCGAGTATATGAAGGATAGGGAGTAGGGAGTGGGGAATGGGGAGTAGGGATTGTTATTCGAACTATGGGGGTGCAACCCAGTAGTTTCACTATACTTCAAACTACGATCCCCCACTCTCCACTCCCTACTCCCCACTCCCTGCCTTAACAAGCAAACTTCTCCACTTCCAAAGTATCGGCCCTCTCGTTATACGTTCTTCAAAAAAACTACGCACCGCCCGGAAAGATTCATCGCCAATATGTTGAAAAATAAACGAGCCCCAGGAACCTTTTTCATCAAACCAGTTATCCAAATCCCTAGCAGTAAGGAGCCGTTCCTCCTCTCGTTCGATGACTTTGGTTTCAATACAAAAGCCCTGTTCCCTAAAAGCCAGTTCCAATGTTTCTTTGTCCCAAGTCCAGTAAGCAGGTACCGCGAAAAACGCCTCTTCTGCAGCAGCCAGTTTATCAGCCAGATCCGCCAGAACGCAAGACGCGTTAGCCGCCATGCCATTGGCCTCTGCTCCCTGCTCTCTGTTCTCTGCTCTCTGCTCTCTGCTCCCTTTTCCCCACTCCCCACTCCCCTCCTTCAAAATTCTAGACAAGCGTTCGCCCATGCGGGGCGGAGACTGGAGTATGACTACTTTTCCGTCCGGTGCTAAAAGGCGTTTTGCGGAAGCGGCAAATGCGCTGAATAATTCTGCCGGGTTCTTTCCGGTAGATTTGCGCCCAGACTTCCTCCGTAAGTCCAGCTCCCTGACTAGAATGTGGTCAAAGACAGGACAGTCAAAGGCCGCTTCTGCCTCTTCGGGGGAGGGGAGGGCGTTATCTGCAAAAACTGCTATTAGGGGTTTTTCGGATTCGTCAAGGGCGGAGGCTTCGGCAAAACGGATTAGGGCGTCCCTTGCGGAAGCCGTGTCTGTCAGCGCGGCGGTCAAGCCTTCGGGGCAGCGGCGCAGGCACTCCCAGAGCAAGAGGCCATCGTTGGCAGCGGCTATCAGGATGCGGTCATGGCGGCTGATTTTGTTCTGTTCCAGGATGAGGTCGCGGTCTTGCAGGAGCAAGGCGCTGCGTCCAGATTCCATGCGCTTAAACCAGCCTTCCCGGCCTTTGGCTGCACTAGACCAGCTTAAAAGTTCGCTGTCCGCCTTAGAGCCGGTTCCGAAGCTCGCGTCCCCCAGGATAACGGCGGCCTGGATTTCCCGTTTGCGCATAACTTCTTCCCGGATGCGACCTTCGTAACCGACTGCGGATGGAGTGTAAAAGGTTCTGCCAACCAAGGCTGAGGGCAAATACTGCTGGGCGGCCCAGTGATCCCTGTAGGCGTGGGGGTAAATGTAGCCTTCGCCGTGGCCAAAGCCTTCTGCGTCACGGCTGGCATCACGGAGATTATTGGGGACTTCCGCGTCTTCTTTTTCAACTTCCTTGATCGCGTCAAAGAAGGCCATTGTGGTATTGGATTTTGGCGCGGTTGCCAGATAGAGGCAGGCATGGGCAAGGGGGAACCTGCCTTCGGGAAAGCCTATGCGGTCAAAGGCTTCCGCGCAGGCAATGACTACTTCTAGGGCATGGGGGTCGGCCAGGCCAACGTCCTAGCTGGCAAGGATGATCATGCGCCGGAAAATAAAGGAAGGGTCTTCCCCGGCCTTGACCATTTTTGCAAGCCAGTACAAGGCAGCATCGGCATCGCTACCCCTGACGCTTTTTATGAAGGCGCTAATAGTGTCAAAATGATAATCCCCATCCCTGTCGTATAACACCGCCCGTTTCTGAATGCTTTCCTCAGCAGCTTCCATGCTGATGCGAATTTCACTGCCTTCTGGCGGCGGCCATTTTGACTCGACATTATTCGTTTCTATATAACTCGTCTCGATAGCCAGTTCCAGCGCATTGAGCAGACTCCTTGCATCTCCGCCAGCTGTTTCCAGAAGGTGTTCAAGGCTCCCTTCTTCAAAGATCACCTTCCACTTGCCGTAGCCGCGTTCTGTGTCAGCTAAGGTTTTTTCGGCGGCTTTGCGCAGATCGTCCGGTGTTAATGCCTTAAGCTGAAAGATGCGGCTCCGGCTGACTAAAGCGCGGTTTACTTCAAAAAAAGGGTTTTCTGTGGTAGCGCCGATAAGGATAACCGTGCCGTTTTCTACCCAGGGGAGTAGCGCGTCCTGCTGGGCCTTGTTCCAGCGGTGGACTTCGTCTACAAAGAGTATGGTTCTTTCGCCGTAGAGCCTTCGCCTTTCATCAGCACGGTCAATGACTTCGCGTATATCTTTGACACCGGTTAAGACCGCGTTAAGGCTTTCAAATACGCTGCGTGTGGTATTGGCAATGACCCTTGCCAGGCTCGTCTTGCCCGTTCCCGGCGGGCCATAAAAAATAACAGAAGAAAGGCGGTCGGCCTGAATAGCCCGGCGCAAGAGCCGACCCGGGCCGACTATGTGATCTTGGCCTATGACGTCATCCAGAGTCCTGGGCCTCATGCGATCCGCCAGGGGGCTTTGGTTGGTCGGATCTTCGTTTACCCCCTGAGTTGTAAAAAGATCGCTCACAGCATTTTATCCTGCCTGTAAATTAACGCTCGCCATTCCAAGTTACATCCCAGGTTCCATTATTTAAGCTCAATTTTAAGCTCCATACTCCGTTTATATAGGTAGATGCGAAAATCAAGGGCTGCCCGCCAACCCAATGACTACTGTCACTAACAGTTGTTGGCACTTGAATTATATGGTACACTGGATGCTTGGCAATGGTCACTCTAAACGTACCTACATCAGAGAGACTGGAGGGCGATGATACACCGGGTTCTGCAAGGGTGGATGTTGGTTGCCCGGTACCACTTAAATGCAATTCCCTGTAGCCGTTCTTTGTACCAAGCAGAAGGAGTTTATCGTCTCCAGTGCCGTTTTCTTTCCAAGTACCCATGGCGCCTGTGTATGGAGGGCCTCCGGTAGAAATTGGCTCGAATACTGTTCCGCTATACTTTAGGATTTGTCCACCACTGGTTACTGCGGTTATTATGGTATTAACATTCATGATGCCTGTAACGTTGCCGGTTGAACCATTTACTATATCAGAAGTAGGCAATGATGCCAATGTCCCGACATATATGCCCTTACTGGTGGCTATGTAGTAATTAGGGGTCAGAAAAGCTGCACCGTTGAGCTGGCCGATGTCAGAAATAATAGGGTCGTTAGAAAGTGAAGTATCTGTACCGCTTACATAATATATTTTCCACCAAGGCACATCTATTTGAATATTAGGGTTATTAGTTGAAGGTACTTTGGTCGTACCATCCATTGCCCCAACAAAGATAGTATTATTGGCACCCCAAATCGATTGCAGCGAGCCTGAGCCGCCTGTTATTTGTTGCCAGCTTGTGCCGTTATATCTGTGAAGAGAACAATTCCTTATATCACTTGTATAGGCCAAGGCGTAAAGGTAATCTAACGTAGCAGCTAATGCCGCAATCTTTCCGACAGGGGAACTAAATGGACTCCAATTGCCATCCTTGTAAGTATATATGGTACTTGATCCAATGGTGGTAACATACAATGTACTATTATATACAACCATATTTGTGGATGATCCGTTAATCCTGGGGATTATGGGGGGAAGCTCTTTAGAGATTCTGAAGAAAATTTCGTTCTGATTGCAGGAACTAAATATGTAAACAAATAGAAGAAAAATAATTACCTTGGCTGCTCTTTTTTTCGTCATCCTGTCCTCACTGGAAATGGTACCTGGCAGAAAGGGAAATTTCCAGGAAATTGCCCAAAACATTTTTTCCGCTTTTTGGCCACTGGGGCACCATCCACCACTGGAGATTCAGGCCAAAAGACCAGTCAGGATTAAAGCGGTAATAAACTGAGACGCCGGGGTTTATAATCATGCCAAAATATCCGTCTTCAGTATATAACTGCGGCGCAATTCCCACCATTAGGCGAATGGGAAATTCAAAACGGCCTGCCGTAAATTGAAAGCCCACATAAGGGCCAATGGGAACAATAAAAAGCATATTTTTAGCTCTGGTTCCGATAAACATCCCTCTTAATTCCCCCCCTATAAACCAGTTTGGGGTTAAAAAATAACTGTATGCCAGCGCACCTATGCCGCCAATAGTATTAATGCCGTGATTGTTGCGCTCTATGCCGCTTCCGGTAAATATTGTGGGAAATATAGTCCCCGCTGTAATATGGAACATCATGTCGCCGGCTCTGTAAACATCTGGCACATAAATATCCCAGATAATATCGGGAAACTCGTCTTCCGGCTCTTCTTCCTGCGCAGCCAGGGGATAAATCAGCAAGAACAAGAAAAACAAAAAGAACCAGGCTCTTCGCATGAAACAACTCCAGATTGTACAGTATGGCGGCTGTTTACCGCTGGCCTAGTCTAGCATAAAACCCTTTTCAAGTGCAAGATACTGCAACAATATAGGGTACCGAGTTAAGATTTCGCCGTATCTTTCCAGTTCGTCCAGCTTGAGCCTTACTTCAACCCTGGCCCCCGCGTACCTTACCGCATCTTCCTCAAGGACACTATTTTGGAAAGCCAGATATTCGTTATATACGCTTTTGAGTACGGCGTAGAGTCCATAATCCGGAATCTGAACGGCCTGAATATAGCAACTGATATTTTCCAGTTCCGGGAAGGCAGCTTCGATTTCGCTGATTAGCTCATCATAAGAATTGTAAAGAAGGATAGCCTCCATCTCTTTTTGATCTTCCCCAAAAGTAATCAGTCGGTTGATAATAAAAATTTCCAAACGACGCGCAAAATCTTCTTCCAGTTTTATTAAATCATCCTGATCGTTAAGATTGTAGGTTTGCGTCAGATCTGGAAGAGCCTCGGCCTTTACGGAGAATGAAAAATCCCCGGTAACTTCCCATTGAAAGTCGTTGTTTATTCCGGCAAAAGCAGCATAAACCTTTCCCGAAGGAAGCAAGCCTGAGCTGTTTACCGTATGCTGCACCTGGCTTACGCTAAATACCTTTATTTGAACATTGGTAGGAATGAGCTTGTACCAGCACCAGCGGAAATCTCCTTCCTTGATAATATTGGCATCCGTTCCATGAGTCTTGGAACGCATGACCCCGTAAGACCCCGGCGGGACATCTAGTTGAACCCATCCAAAGAAAAACCCTACACCGCCGATTATCAGCAGAAAAAGCAAAAAAACTAAAAATTTCTTCATGATCCCTTCTTTTTTAGTACCTTGAGCTTTTTTCAAAACCCGGTTAGTTTTGAAGAAGCCGACCTATGTATAATGATAAACTATTTTTGGCGGATTTCGCAAGCAATATAAGAGCGGTATGCCCATGAAAAGCATCCGCCAGCTAAAAGGCAAATTTCCTTCTATAATAGTCAACCGGCTGGCCATATTTTTCTTCCTGATATGCCTATTGACAGGTTTTTTATATGCCCTGGGAACCATTCAGGGTTTCATGGATGATACCCAATCCCTTCTATTAAGAATAGCCGCTATTTTTGGGATTCTGCTTGTAATTTCCTCGGTTCTTGGCTTTTTCATTGATCTTGGTTTTTTACTGGTAAAAAAGAAGCTCCGCTACCTGGGATACATGTTTTTCTACTGTTTTCTGGGCATTTTCGGCGGGATAATCGCTTCCGCCTCATATTTTGTCCTGGTTATTTCTGCTGGCAATGTTAGTTGAGTTTTTGAAGAAGGATTTAGGGGTTAGGATATAGGATTTAGGGAGGAGGCGCGGGTGGCTCTGCTTTATGCCGGACGGCTATTGACATAAATTTTGGTATTTTGTAGGATGGTTTTTGGGTACAGTAGCTTTTATTGGTGCCCAGCCCTGTAAATGTTACTGTAATAGATGCTTTTGTTTGGGCTGCGCCATATTACAGTGATTGGAAAACGCGCTCAATATTTCGCGCGCGTTCACTTGGCGGGGGCCTGATGAATTTATTGAATTAACGCTGCTTGACGCAGCGCTGTTCTGGGGCCCTCCGGGCCCCTTAAAGCCGTCGTTGGAAGCGGCGCTGACGCCCATCTAAAGATGGGCTTACATTATCGGGTACAGTAGCTTCTTTGGCGCCTGGGGCCTGATGAATTTATTGAATTAACACCGCTTAACGCGGTGAGCTGACGTGGGCCCCTCTGGGGCCCCTAAAGCCGCCATCGGGAGACGGCGCGTTGGTCTGGCTAAAGCCAGCCCACTTTTTTCGGGAACAGTTGCCTTTATTAGCGCCTGGGCCTGATGAATTTATTGGAACTAACACCGCTTAACGCGGTGAGTTTTGTTGGCCGCCTTAGCTCAGTTTGGCAGAGCGCTTGACTTGTAATCAGGAGGTCTCCGGTTCGAACCCGGGAGGCGGCTCTAAAGGCGGTTGTTTGATTTAACGAAATGTCTTAAGCTTTGGTGTCAATATCTGGGGAGTTTCCAGAGCGGTCAAATGGGGCAGACTGTAAATCTGTTGGCTCAGCCTTCGAAGGTTCGAATCCTCCACTCCCCATAGCGTGCTAAGTCTATATAATATATAGACTTAGCCGTTTTTTTTGAAATCACTACCACTACCATAAAGGCGTGATTTCTCCGAAAAGTAAATTTTGCCCAAAAATTTGCCCAAAAAAGGAGAATAGCATGCGCCAAGGTTATTATCTACGACAGCGAAAAAACGGCGGAAGTTTCCACATTGTCTTTGTTGATCCGATTACAGGGAAACAAACACATAGGACTACCGAGACAAATGATGAGAAAAAGGCCAATGCCATAGCCCAGGGCTGGCTGCTCAATGGACTGCCCGACAAACCAAAAGCTAACAATATCGCCAAACAGACAGCTTTTTGTGATTATCTGCATCAATTCTGGGATTTTGAAACATCCGAGTACTTCCGCGAAGTGGAAACAATGGGGAAAGAACCCCATGTTGAACATGCCCTTGAGATGCAAAAGGCGGTGAAACGGTATTACCGCCCCTATTTTGGGAATAAACTGTTATGTCAGATTGACGAGGAATACCTCCAGAAATTTGTCGTATACCTGAAAACGGAGAAAAAACTTGCAGCCTCGACCGTAAATTCCGCCAGAAATGCCGCATTCGTGGCACTACGCTATGCGAAGCGAAAGAAGATAATCCGGCAGTTTGATTTTGATGCGGTGCTGCGTGCCGGGGGGAAGGCCAAAGAACGGGGCATACTGGAAAGGGATGAAGTGGAGAAACTGTTCAGCCTGGAGTGGCCCAGCGCCCGTTCCCGCATGGCTGTTCTAATTGCCGCAAATACGGGCATGAGGATGGGGGAAGTCCGTGCGCTGCGAGTCTACGATATCCACGAAGACCGCATAAGCGTCTGTCATAGTTGGGGAAAAAAAAGTAGGATGAAATCAACGAAAAACCAGGAAATACGGGAAGTCCCGATAATTCAGGCTTTTTATGAAGAAATAATGGCCTATATCAAAGAATCAGGCTTTTACAAATTGGACTGCCTGCTCCTGCCCGGAAAGAACCCTGAAATCCCGTACAACAACCGGCAGATTGGGAAGGATTTCAATAAGATGCTTGAAGAAATTGGAATAGATGAAAAAGAACGAAAGGAAAGGGGCATCGTATACCATTCCTGGAGGCACCTATTGGCGAAGAACCTTGTTCAAAAAGGGGTACCCAAGGCCATAGGGATGAAAATTTTGGGGCAGAAAACTGGCAGGGTATTCGATAAGTACGCCGACCATGTGGATAAGGAGACTTTCAGACAGATGACGAACGCCATTGAGACTGTATCGAATATTGAAGCCTTAAAGGAGCCTATACCTTTTCATAGGGTTGTATAAGATGTTATGATGTAATGTATGATTACACCTGCATATACAGAGTTTTCGCTTCATCCTATAAAGAGCTGTTTTACACAAGAAGCTACAGATCCGACTTCATGGATAGATGAATTTGAAAAAAGTGAATATCCATACAATGAAATTATAAGCGTAATAGAATTCTATGAGTTTATTATTGCTTGTATAATTAAAGCAATGCCATTCTTAGAGGATAATGAATCTTTGTTGGATAAGGTTAATACTATCTTTAAGGAGAGATACAATACATTTGCTCAAGAACATTTTAAAGAGGTTAAATTTTACGAATCATTATTAACAATTATCAGATTCATTAATTTACCACCTCAAAATCGGAAATATGGATTATGTGATACTGTACAAGCAACACAAAATTTTTATAAATATTTGATGATGTATATTGAAATCGTATTTGGTGACACATGCAATGATTATATTTTTATTCATGATGAGTTAAAGAAATCAAAACGTAAAACTGAAATTAAAAATTTAAATGAATTATTAAATATTTCAAAAGGGATTAAATGCCCGAAATTAAAATATTTTGCAATAAATAACTTGTTGGGATTTTTTGAGAGAAAGAAAAAGAATTATAATAATGCAGAGAAGTCTATTATTCAAGCACCTAATTATAACCAATCAAATAATATACAGGACAATAGCAATAATAAACTGCTTGATAAAATATTTTCTATATTTTCTCAATATGCATTAAATTTAGGTGAAACAATAAACGAAACAAATAGTGGCTTAAAGCATATATATTCAACTATCAGAAATGAATCATATAATTTAGAGACTGTGATCATTGAAGAAGGTGAAAAAACAAGAGAACTTATAATAAACAAAGCGTTTGAAATTTCTAATGAAATCATGAATTGCTATTCATCAATACCTCCGGAATACCGAGGAAAATGTGCCGAAAAATTGTGGATGATCGCTAGGCATCCAGAGTTTATTGAACCTCTTGGTATCTTAATTCTAAATGGTTTTATAAAGGAAGAACCAAAAAATTATAAATTTGACTATAAGACAAAAAAAGGGTTCGGATATAATATTTTAGCATATTGTATTTCTCAGTATGCAGATTTAAGGAAATGGGCCGATTATCCAGGATCAAAAAATAAAAAAAATGATGAGCATGAAAGTTTTTACACTAAAAGGGTTTATGAACCTTTTAGTATTGCGTTTGATATAAAGAACCTTGAAAACAATATAAGAGATAAAAATATTCCTAAAGAATATTATGAATTCATAGAAAAGTCAGGGCTGAAGGAGTGTAAAACCTGGAAAATTTGAAGGATTGTCTCTATCCTATATCAGAATACGCCAAATATGCATTCAATGTTTCAATAATACCATTATTTTATAAAATTTATTAATAGAAAAAAGTCTGTATATGTTTCATAATTCTATATAATATAAAGAATTACAAAAACTTATTTCTTAAAATTAAATTAATCTACATATTTTTATAAATACGTGAAATGTGTTTTTTGATCCATTAATGTTATGCCATAATAAGCCTCAAAGAGAGCATTTTGGAGGCAAAAATGACAGAGCAAACTTATATACCCTTAAATGAGATTGAGTTAATTACTCGAAGGGAACTAGCAAGAATTCTAAAGATTGGGATTTCTTCTGTTGATCTTATACCAGAAGATGAACTACCACGAGTTCACTTGGGCAAATCAGTTCGATTTACCATAAAGAGTATAAAGGATTTTATTCAACTGCATGAAAATAGGCAAAAAGAGGAGACCATAAATGCTAAGTGATACTTAAATAGTTGTACATCGAAAAACCAGTCCGGTATTAAAAAAAGGATATTGGTTAATTTTAATGTCAAATTGTTTTGAACTAAATTTGAGGTGATTAATGATGAAAAGTTTTATTGAAAATGCAAACTGGTCAAAGCTAATAATTGCGATAAACAAGGCAAAGCCAGATTACGGCACACTCACACTCGATCTGACATTCCACAACAGCGATCTAGCTAGAGCGAGTATAAAGGCCAAACTTGATACAGTAATTTTTAAAAAGGAGGATAAAAATGATCGAATTTGAAGAAAATGAACCAACCATCTTTTCGTAGACATTAAAAAGCCAATCTCAAAAATTGTGTTAATCGCCATAAAATGGTAGAAATCCCAAAGGAGATATTATGATCATGTCACAAGAGAAGAAAGAGAAAGAAATAGATATTATCAACCAATTGCTTGATAATATTGATTTCAGGGGCCTAATACAGGACGAAATAAAGAAACAGGATGGCATTATCAGGCAGTTAACATTGAGGATGCTCCAGAGAGCCCTTGTGGCAGAAATGGCCGAACACCTGGGTATGAAAAGAACTCCAGCGAAGGGGACAACAGTGGGAATATCCGAAACGGGTACACGGAAAAGGACGTGTTGCTGTGGCACGAGTACACAAGAATAAAGGTTCCCCGGGACCGGAACGGAACTTTTGAGCCCTTGATAATCCCTAAGTACCAGAAGCTCGTGGATCTGTACAACGACCAGATTATCTTAATGTACTCCTTCGGGATGAGTGATCGGAATATCAAAACCCACCTTGAAAAAATCTATAGGGTCAAAGTGTCGCCTGATCTGGTAAGCCGCGTGACAAATGCGGTGCTGGAGGAGGTGCGGGAGTGGCAGAACCGGCGGCTGGAAGCTTCATACACGATAGTATATCTGGACGCGCTGAAAGTCAAGGACAGGACGGAAGAGGGGAGCATCACCAAAAACGTATATTCGGCCCTTGGAGTGAATTTTGAGGGGAAAAAGGAAGTATTGGGGCTGTGGATAGCGGAAAGCGAAGACACGAAGTTCTGGATGGAGGTATTGACCGAGCTGAAAAACCGTGGGATAAAGGACATACTCATAACCTGCATGGACAGGCTTACCGGATTTCCGGAGGCGGTGCGTTCAGTATACCCAGAAACCCGGGTGCATCACTGCATAGTGCACATGGTTCGGAATTCGACTAATTTTGTTTCGGACAAGGACTTAATAAAAGTATGCGCAGATTTGAGAACTATCTATTCGGCTAACGAGGAGGAAGCGGGGCGCGAGCGTGTTACGTTCTAATGATATTTGCCATTTACATAAAAATCAGACTACCTCCCTGTGAAGTAATTACACTAAGTATAATTTCCAGACAGGCTCAGGGAAAAACACAAATTTATACTAAGTATAATTCTGTGTTATTGCCCATGGAATGACCCAGAATTATACTTAGTATGATTTCCAGGCAGGCTCAGGGAAAAACACAAATTTATGTTAAGTATAATTCTGTGTTATTGCCCAGGGAACGACCCAAAATAATGCTTATTATGATTTCCAGACTTTTCTCTCCTTATACCGGCCCGGGGGCATAATTTATTCCAATATACGCTTAGGTTTTTTCATAAAATTATACTAAGTATAATTTTTCTATACCAATAAGAGACAACTGGGGCAAATTCCTCAGAATCCTTCTTATACTTTGATATCTCTGCCTTAACCGTCCGAAACCGCCCTTTTTAGCTGTTTTGTAAAGACAGACCCCACATAAATATGTATGACAGCGTATATATACCTATAGGAAAATTTTTAGACTCTTTTGCACAGGGGTAGCAAAAACTTTTGAATCCAGCATAAGTAATAAAAAATTCTGGATATGTACTTAATAAGCACTAACAGGAGGAAGCGTCATGTTGGAATGGGAAGGTGAAGAAATAATCGGGGAGTTGCCGGACAGTGAAATTAAATGGGCAAAGGACGTGTTAAAAAGGGCTGAAACAAGCTGGCCTGACGAGGCCGATGTAAGTACGGCAATTATGATTAAAAAGAGAGCTGTAAAAGAAGAAAGGTGGAAATAGTATGCTTGAAGTGCATAGTTGCCGGATTTGGAAATAAAATTGTTGGATGCTATAAGGAGAAAACAATGAAAATACCAGAAAGCTTGACCGAGACGGGCGGATCTCAAGAATTTCGACACGAATGGATGCTGATAACCGCTTATAAAATAATCGACCTTGAAGCTGAAGAAGAAAACCACCGAGAAATTATTGACGCCCGTTTTTATATTCCGAAAAAAAATAGCAGTCTAAATATGAAATGTATCATTTGGATAAGGGATGCTAAAAATAATCGGTATGCCTGGGCATTGGGGAAAACCTATGGGGCCGGATACCATCAGCAGTCAGAGGTAACATCCGACGCTTTGAGAAAAATGGGCATTGAATTTGAAAGGCAAGAAGACCCTGCAAGTAAGGGCTCTGATGCACTGGAAGAAACACTTTCCTAGTTAAAAATTTAGGCTATGTCAAAACAATCCTTGTAAAGATCGAAGCTTGACAAGCACTTCCCTTCCCTATTACGTCGATCCGATAACAATTGCTGTAATAGAATCATATTCGATCTCTTGCGCCGTATATGCTTATGCATTATAATCTTGTTGAATTCGTCCGTAAATTAACAATGATAGGAGTTTGAAAATGAACACAGCAATCTTAATACATACAGAGGATTCAGAAGTCAAATATACACTTTCAGAGCAAGATGCAGGTATCACTGTTAAAATGCCCTTTACCGATCATGATGGAAATGGAAATACCTTTATAAATTATAACATCGTTGAGGTTGAAAACGGTCATAAAGCAAATGTAGTAAAACAGTTTTTCATAGAAAACAATATAAATATTATCCGAGACAACAAAGCATACTCCCTTGAGGGTGTATTGTTTGATGCCGTATCTTTACCATTAAAATTGGAACCTAACCAAATAATAGACTAAAAGCAAAATTCTAGAAAAATTTTAATGCATGCTTTATAAAATGGATACCCTAGATTAATAATTTACTATAAATTACCTCCGAGGTAATTTGTAGTTGACTCCGATCAAACAACCCCAGTTATCAAGCCCCCAACAGAATACGTCCGTTTGTCCCTTCACAAGCTTACACAAAAATATCCAGCTTTATTAAAAACTTTGGCTCTTCAGGAATTATGGTGGAAGGATACCTTATAAAAACAGTAATGAAATATTGGCTAAAAGTGTAAGGTGTGTCCAAATTTAACGAAAAACGCACAAAATAGCCTCTTTTTGTAATATTTTATGACTTTGCCCCCGTAAAGGGGCCAAAGTTTTATAGGAAGAGGCAAAATTTCCTACAGAATTTGCCTATAAAGACAGGCCAATATCAGGGTTTCCACGCCGTTTCCACTACAAAGCCTGAAGCCCTAAAACTTTTAATTTGTATCGTACACTACAAAAAATTACCCTTGTGGTAATTTTATCTTAAACCCCAAGCCAAAGCAAACCCTGTTATCAAGCCCCCAACAGAATACGTCCGTTTGTTCCTTCCCAAGCTTACACAAAAATATCCAGCTTTATTAAAAACTTTTAATTTGTATCGTACACTACAAAAAATTACCCTTATGGTAATTTTATCTTAAATCCCAAGCCAAAGCAAACCCTGTTATCAAGCCCCCAACAGAATACGTCCGTTTGTTCCTTATTAAACTCCAACTTCAAACAGACTCAAAAACTAAATAGAAGAAAGATAATAGAAGAATAAAGAGTAATGGCAAGATAAAAGGAGTTAACATTGCGGTTTAATTCTATATATTATATATAGATACAAGTTAACTTGGCCGAATTTTGTAAACATTTCTTCAAAATATGCATTTAATTCT
>JAIRUO010000133.1 GCA_031254385.1 Treponema sp.
CAATATGATACGTATTGGTGAAAAGGCAATCACCTTTAAACTTGACATTCACGAAGATCTGCCTGCAAAACTATTCGGTGATGATTTGCGGATAAAACAAATACTCAATAACTTATTAAAATTACTGGATAAAGTCATAAAGCAGTGGTTTGTAATTGACAATAATAAGAAATAG
Organism: Treponema sp.; assembly: GCA_031254385.1. The sequence goes on from JAIRUO010000133.1 coordinate 176, forward strand.
CTGACCCAAGGGGATAGGCACTGCAAGCTGATACCTGTCCCCAATGCGAATTAGGAATTAGGACACCAGATAAACACACGCATAGTGCGCCCTAAATAGTTAGGAGTTAGAACATGGCTCGACATTATATGCAGGAAGTCCCACCATTGAAATAGCCGTCTATGTATTAGAAAAAGACAAAGCGGATGCAAACAAAATTTTAGAAGAATATAATAAATCAAAAAGCTCTAATACCTAGCCTTTTAGGGACACATCAAGGGTAAGTGCCAGTCACAAGAGTACCACCGCTTGTCTTCCTTTAGACGATTTAGGTAGCTGCTATCTTTGCGTGTCACTCCAAAACACCTTGTAAATAACACAAAAAAAAGATAAAATTATCATAAATTGTATTATTGGAGAATTGTATGAAAAAGATATGTTTTTGCATTTTTTCTTTAGTTATGCTTATTATGGCATGCGCCACGAACACAAGAACATCGACAAACGATGAAGTGACACTGGATAAGGCTCTCAAAGAAGCCGCCATCCAAATTGACGAACGGATTGAAGCAGGGGTTAAAATAGCCCTTATCAATTTCAGTTCCCCTTCCAATAAGTTTTCCTCGTATGTGCTGGACGAATTGACAGCAAACCTGGTGGACAGCGGGAAACTGACCGTTGTTGACCGCAACGAAACAGACCTTATCCGCAAAGAATTTGATTTTCAATTATCCGGGGATGTTTCAGATGACTCCATGCAGTCATTGGGGCGTATGTTGGGGGCGCAGTCAATCGTATCGGGTTCGCTGACCGCTATAGGGCGCTCGTACCGGATAATTATCCGCGTGCTGAACGTAGAGACCGCCGCCGTTGCCGTGCAATACAGGACGGACATTGCAAATGATAAACGTGTACAGGACTTACTTGACGGAACAACACCGACAGCCACAGGGACTCAGGCCGCCCCTTCTAACCGGACCTACAATGTAGGAGAAATAGGCCCTGCCAGGGGTATCATATTTTATGACAAGAAAGTTTTCTCCAACGGCTGGCGTTATCTGGAAGCCGCACCCGCCGAATACGAGATGAACGCCCAATGGGGGCTGTTTGGTGTTGATGTAAGCGGAACGAGTACTGAGCTAGGAAGGGGAAAGGCAAATACCGAGATTATTGTTACCCGAATAAAACAGCACGGGGAACTGGACAGGGCTGCGGAACTGTGTACGGCATTGGATATAAACGGATACAAAGACTGGTTTTTGCCGAGCAAAGACGAATTGAATTTAATGTATCAAAACTTGAAGCAGAAAAGGTTGGGCGGTTTCGATAATGGTTGGTACTGGTCCTCATCGCAGGCCAATCATTATAACGCGTGGAATCAGAATTTCAGCGATGGCGATCAGCTCGACTACTACAAGAATAATGCATACACTGTCCGTGCCATCCGGGCTTTTTAACCCTTTAACTATTTAACCCTTAAAATGGAAGAGGGGGGTGTAGGGGGGAATTCCCCCCTGCAAAAGTATACGGAAGGTGCAGGGTGTCACTACCGGAAAATAACTGTTACCTAATACATGGTAAAAATTATCCGCACTTATATCTTTTTGTCTAAACACTTGTCCGGATATGCATTTGATATAAGAGTTAACTGTGTAAATTATAATGAATTAAACGGCTTCGTAAAGACGCTTCCTGGTTTCCACCAGTTCCTTACACAGGAAGGCGGTCTAGTTGTCTGGCATTTAGAATTTAATGAGGAACTAATACCGGCAAATACCGCCGTATTTACACCACTTTCATCTGATTATGGTTGGACTACAAATAGGGTTAATGATTATTGGATTGGCTCATTTAATCAGGGTAATAGATGTATACGCATTATGGGATACGAAGGATTTGAAAGTTTGTGTAAACAATTATCTATCCTACAAAATAATGGTAAAAGTAAAAGTACAAATAAGTACCGGTCAAATAAGGTACTCACCAGTTATAATTGTGGATCCAAATATGGAGAGCGTTGATTATACCATTTTTCCAAATACGCATGGTAATTTTAGATTTAGTGATGGTACAATCATTTTTGAAAGGTACGATTCTGATAAGTATAGACGCTTTAGTGAGCATACTTGGTAATACAAGGTACTAGGGAGAAGTGACAGCAATGCCTTAGTGTCAGGCGCAGAAAGAAAATGTATGACGCTAGGAGTGATTAACGGCTTTGGGCAAATCCGGTAGCTGCTAACTTTGCGTGTCCCCTTGATGACTGGTGCACTGAAAAAGGAATTGATTAGGGAACAATGAAAGACAGCAATGCAACGGTATCAGCTACCGAATTTGCCTTGTGCCGTTAGGCGAAAATGTACGTTACATATAGCGGTATGGGAACAATGAGCAGGGAGTAAGTAGCAAAGAGCAAAGTAAGACAAGATCTCTCGGCAGGCAAATCTTAACTTTGCTCATTGCTCATTTCTAATTGCTCATTTGTAATGCTAATTTCTGTTTCTCAATATATCCGTTTTGGGCAGCGGGAAGATTGGCTAAGCGCTGTTTGAGCAGGGATTTTTCTATGGGGTCTATGCCGGGAGTTTTAAGCATATTCCGTATCCGGGTTCGATGTCCGATACATGCGATATGAAAGGAGTCCATTGGAAAGCCTTTTACACGGTATTTGCCATTGTGGGGAAAAATATTATCTGCAATTTTATACTCCGATTCAGCAACTGATTTTATCGCAAGATACGCATCGTCGAAACTTTGTATTGCTTTTGTCAGACTGCTAATAGAGTCTTTATCGGACTTATCGCAAAATTGAAGTTCCTGGGTAATGAAGGTGTATTCGGCAAGGATCATAATTTGAGGGTCGGCAGTAGTTTGGGCTTCCTTGAAAGTGGACAGGGCTTTAGCAACACCATCTTCATAGGAAATGCGTCCTTCTTCTGCTTTTCCTCTGGTGGCAAAGCCTTTTCTGCCAAAATCAATACCAGCCGTTGCAGAAATAATGCTATTGACCAAGCCAACCGGATCCAAACTCAGCCTCTGCTTCCGATAAATTCCAGCCTTCGTTTATGAGAAAGTCAGCCCCAACTTTTTCCTTGATAATTTTCGCTATATAAGGGGGTATGGGGGCAGTCTTCATGAGACGCATATACCCTTCTTCATCCCCGGCTTGCCTTAATGCTGCTGCCTTGCATGAAATGGCAAGCTTTTCATCAAGGGTCATGGTTTGTGCTTGCGGCATAGGTAACTCCTGAAATTAAAGTTTAACAGATCGAATGAAAAATGAACAGAGAACAAAGAACAAAGTAAGACAGGCTATCTTGGATTCATCTTCACTTTGTTCTTTGTTAATTGTTCATTGTTAATTGGGCCTTAGCCCCTGGTCGCGCCAATGTGACTGACACTGCAAGCTGATACCTGTCCCCAATGCGAATTAGGCTTTAGCCTGAGCAGCGTACGCTGAAGTAAAACAAAGAGCAAATAGCAGTGGGCAAAGAATGAAAAAGCGAGTTATTAACTTGGTTCCGCCGCTTGACACCATTTTGTAATTATATGCTATAATGAGCTAATGGATAATAACATCCCTTTTATTGATAAAATTATCTCCATTATCGTCTCCATTGCATCACCGGATCAGATTATACTTTTTGGTTCTTATGCACGGGGAGATAACACGGAAAAAAGCGATATTGATTTACTTATTTTAAAAAAAGGACTCAGAAATAGTTTTGACATTATCGGTTCTATTTATATGGCTTTTTTTGAAAATAAAATAAACGTTCCCGTTGATCTACTTGCAATTGATTATAATCGATACATCGAATTAAACAATGAAATTGGATATATATATAAAACAATAAAAGAACAAGGGAAAGTGATATATGGAA
>JAIRUO010000145.1 GCA_031254385.1 Treponema sp.
GACTTCTTTGTTACCAACACCAAACGGCTTGAAAAAGGCATTGGCATGGGCGCATGCAATTCCATCCTCATCAAAGTGAACCAGATCGGCACCGTTACCGAAACCTACGAAGCCGTGGAAATGGCCAAACGCGCAGGCTACACCGCCATTGTCTCCCACCGCTCCGGCGAAACCGAAGACTCGTTTATTGCCGACCTTGTAGTGGCCCTTGAAACCGGTCAGATTAAGACCGGCTCCATGAGCCGCACCGACCGTATCTGCAAGTACAATCAGCTTATGCGAATAGAGGATGAACTCGAAGGCGTAGCTGAATATGCAGGCCGCAAGGCATTCTACAACATAAAGAAGTAGTGCAATGAAACGAATATTAATTTTTTTTGCAGTGTGCTTTATCAGCACACAGGTTTTTGCCCAGTCCGAAGAACTGGAAATCTATTCCACGTTATATGATTCTGCGGAAACCGTTGCGGAGCAGCTTGCTTTTATAAGGATAGTTGCAGACGCCAATTATTCCGGAGCGGAGGCATTTTATGCCAAGGCTTTGAACAGGCTTGTCATCCAATACCCGAATCTTAGTGCCCGTTCCGAACTGGACGCCGCAGATAATGCAGCCCTCATTCTGTCGCAAAAACTTGGAGAAGCCAATTACACCCCGGCCGCGTCGAATCTCTGGATGACGGTTACTTATTTTTCCAATTCGCTGGTAAAGGCGGAGGCATTGATGGCCCTGGGCCGAACAGGGAATACCGCCTTCCTACCCCAGGTAATCCGGCTTTTGGAGACCCTTAACCTCCAGCCCCAGTCGGACAGGGAAGCGAGTGACCGTGCTGAGAATACCGCTTCCGGCGCTATTGTTGCCCTGGAATACTTTGGATCCCCAGAGGGTTATTTGCCGGTATTCTTTGCGTACACTGGCTGGTATTCCCAAAGGGTCAGGAATCTGGCCTTTGGCGTAATGAGCCATCTCATGGATGATCCCACAGAACCTTTGCTTACGGTAGTTAATGGTTCCAGTTATGGCTATGAGGTCAAGCATATGGCCCTTAGGGTCAGCGAAGCATCCGAATCCAGCGAAGCAAACAAGTCCAGGGTGGCTGTAGCCGCCCTTACCGAAGGCTGGAGAAACCGGGGCAATGACATACGCCAGCGCACAGAACTGACCGAGATGAGGAGGCTGGCTCTTAGAATGATACGCCTCTATGGAACTCAGGACAGTGCGGTCTATGCCCAGCTTGATCATTCGTACAGAGAAGGGGATCAGGACGAAAAACTGGCTGTTCTTCAGGTTCTAAATACCATGTCTACCGAAGAATCGGTCAGGCTTCTCTCTGGATACCTTAGGGATATTCATAGCAGACGCCTAAGCAATGCCCTAACAGCCAATGATGAGCAGCTTGTTAGGGTAATTATCCCCGCCCTTGGGAATGTAGGCAATGTGGCAAGGTCTGTCTGTCGGCCCATACTTATTCTGGTGCAAATGGCCCCTCAATGGAGTAGCGCCATACAAAGACTAGCAACAGACGCTTTGAACAGGATAGGCGTTTAGCTTTTGTGGAAAGATGGCGGGGGCAACCCCGCCTTTTTTGCGGTATTAGAGTTGTTCGGAAACTTCAGTTTCAGAACAACTTCCATATAAAAACGCATTTTTGCAGGGCTTTAGCCCGAAAAAATGCAAGGACTGTGAGAGAACCATAGGGTTCTCGAACAAGTCCATTATTCAGAAAGAATTTTTAGTATTTCTTCCGGCGTAGAAGCTTCAACCATTTCCTTGCGTTTTTCCCCGTTCTTGAAAAGGAGGCTTACTTCTGCCAGGAACTGGAGATGCGGCCCTGTTTTTTCAACCGGAGAAAGGGTCATAATAAATATTCTGCAAGGCTGATGGTCCAAAGAATCAAAGTCCACGGGATTATCAGAAACCCCAATACAGGCAACTAAGTCCTTAATTGTAGAACTTTTGCCGTGAGGAATGGCTATACCATGCTTCATGCCTGTAGACATTTTTTCTTCCCGTTCCATTATAGCCCTATAGGCAGCTTCATAGTCTTCGATTTTCTTTGACACCATTAAGATATCCAATAATTCCTTAATGATCTCCTCTTTGGTGGTTCCTTTTAAATGGAGACATATGGTTTCTTTGGTTAAGACCGTTTTAATGTTCATATATATAGTTTAAGTCCGGTATTCTCAAAAGTCAAGCATTAAATATATAATTACATATATGAAAAACCGCTGGTATAAAGAAGGAAAAACCCTTTTGGAAGAGATCAGCAAATCCGCTCCGCCAGCCAATAGCATATATATATGGTATTTAGGGCAGCACGGGTTTGCTATCAATATGGACAATACCGTTCTCTATATTGATGTGATCCTCAATGCACTGCCCGGAAAAGACGGCAAAGAGCGCAGGAATTATCCGCCTCCTTTTTCTCCGAATGAAATCCAGAGGGTAGCTTATTACATTTGCACACACAATCACGGAGATCATCTTAACCTGGATACCATACTGCCTCTGGCCAAAGCCAATCCCAAAACAAAATTTATCGTTCCCCGGCCATGCGCTTCAATTCTGACCAATGCTGGCATAGAGGAGAGCCGGATACTGGGCGCAAATCGAGAAGGCATCGAAGCCGGTACTATCAAAATAATCCCTGTGCCTGCCATTCATACCCGGTTTATTCAGGATGAAGGCCAAAAAGACAATAACGGCGATTATCAGGATTTAGGTTTTGTGATTAAGGCTGGCCTCTTTTCGCTGTACCATGCCGGGGACACCTGGATTATTCCGGGCATTGTGAAAATTCTAAAGGATTTGGGCCCCCTGAATGTTGCCCTGCTTCCCATTAACGGAACCGATTGGGAGCGTACAGATCAAGGCTGCATAGGCAATGTTAATGCCATGGACGCGGTCAAGCTGGCGATGGCCGTTCCTATTGATCTAGTTATCCCCTCCCATTATGATATGATGCCAAACAATACGGAAAATCCAGCATACTTTGCGGACTGCATGTACCGTTATTGCCCAGAAAAGCGTTTTCATATTTGCGCCCTTGGGGAGCGGTTCATTTATACTTTGTAAATATTATGAAAAACTCCCGTTTTATGAAAAAATTAAAGCCCTATCTCTTTTTGCTGCCCATACTGTTTTTTGCGTTTGGTTTTGTTTATTACCCTTTTGCCCGCACAGCGTTCTATAGCGTTTCCAGGGTCAATTTTAGGGGCGATATTACCGCTTTTACCGGTCTAAGGAATTTTAGCCGACTTTTTTCCGATCCTGTTTTTATTACTGCCCTGACAAATTCCCTTAAACTAACCGGCATGGCGGTAATCCTTATTCTGGTTATTTCCTATTTTTTGGCTATACTCGCCGAAAAAAAACGTAAAGCCGGAATTTTATATGAGACCCTATTTATCATACCAATGGCGGTTTCCATGCCCGCGGCTTCCCAGATTTTCAGGATGATCCTGGAACCAAATATGGGGATTCTGAATCATACATTTTCCCTAAATATAGGCTGGTTCTCTGACCCCAAAACTGCGCTGTTTGGAATAGTGATGATATGCCTCTGGATTGGCATTCCTTTTGACTTTTTGCTTTTTCTTTCCGCATTGCGCAATATACCGTCCCATCTTATAGAAGCTGCGGATCTGGACGGCGCGGGTGTTATGCGCAAACTTATCCGATTGCAAATACCCCTGACAACGCCTACCATACTGTATGTGGTCTGCACCAATGCGGTGCTAGGCATGATGACTGCCGCGCCTGTTATGATCATCACCGGGGGGCAGCCGGGTTATTCTACAGTAACACTCATCTTTATGATGTATGCTTCGGGCTATCAGTCATCCAATTATGGCCTGGCTGCCTGCATCAGCCTTGTAGCTTTTATCCTCACCTTTGGCATGGTACTTTTGGCTTTTTTGTTTGAAAACAGGAAGGTGCATTACCAATGACAAAAAGAGGAAGTCGGCGCCTTGTTAAAGATATCTGTATATCAATTTTTGCCATTTTAATCGGCCTTATTATTGTCTTTCCGGTTATTTACTGTATTGCCGTAGCATTTAAAACAAGGGCGGAACTTTCGGTCTTTCCTCCCAGGGTACTGCCGGACAGTTTCTTGAATTTTGAGAATTTCCGTACCGTGTTTCGCATAGCACCGATAATGCGCTTTATGCTGAATTCGGTTATTGTTGCTGGCATGGGATCAATACTAAAATTATTATTTGCGGTTCTTGCGGCTTACGCTTTTTGCTATTTTAAGTTTCCTGGAAAGACCGTTCTCTTTGGAATAGTACTGGGAACCATGATGCTTCCGGCAGATACGCTGGTTGTTACCAACTTTCTTACCATTTCGCGCTTGAATATGCTGGACAATTACCTTGGCATGTGCATAACCTCTCTTGTAGGTGCCACGCAGATGTTCATGTTGCGGCAGAATTTCAAAACCATTCCCCATTCCTTTAGGGATGCGGCCTTTATGGACGGCTGTGGCGATCTGCGCTATCTTGTTTCCATAGTAACGCCCTTTTCAAGCCCGGTTCTGTTAATCCTGCTGGTTCAGTCTTTTATTTCGTACTGGAACACCTACCTATGGCCGCTTCTGGTAACAAACCGCATTGAGATGAGAACGGTTCAAATTGGGATCGCAATGCTGACTAACCCTTTGGACACTAATTACACTGTGGTATTGGCAGCGGTAACCATTCTGCTCATACCTTCGTTTTTTCTCTTTGGCCTTTTGCGCACTGTTGTCAATAAAGGCATTGAAGCGGGTGCATTGGTAGGGTGAGTTGAAGAAGGGATTAGGATTTAGGGGTTAGGGAATAGTCCTATTGTTAATTCTTTGCTAAATATTCGTTACAATGTTGACAA
>JAIRUO010000155.1 GCA_031254385.1 Treponema sp.
AAATACTGTTTTGATTTGATTCAAAAATTCCTTGAATCAGGCGGCAATGTGATTTTTGTAGGTCTTACTCCCTTTGAAATGATTGAAGAAGGTTTTGACCCTGTAGCCGCTATTAATAGTCTACAATCTGAAAACCTGGCCTTTATCAACGCGCCCAACGGCCTTGCTGCTTCCGGCGCAGACACGGAACTGGTAAAACTCATCAATGCCTTTAATCCACCTAAAGTCGAACTCTTGTTGCCTGCCATACCCGGCCTTAACGAAGGCATACTGATGCAGCGCAGGGAAAAGGGAGATATGCGTTTTGTCATGCTTGCCAGCCAGAACGGCGCTTATGCCGATACCAAATTGCTGTTCAAAGAATGTTCAGGCGATGAAGGCTTTTACGAGTTGGACCTTGAAACAGGCGCAACGATGGCTGTTGATTCTACCAAAACAGAACAAACTAGTTTGATAGACGCACCCCTTAGCCCCTGGAGCGCAAGGATTTTCGTAATGGCAAAATCAGGCGAAAAAACCAGTACAGACCTTAGCGCAGTACGCGCCTTCACACAAGCTCCAGAAAAAACCTTGAAACTAAAACTTGATCTTGAAAAACAATTTCCTGTCTCCATAAAATGCAACAATGTGTACCGCCTTGAGCAAATGCAGGTCTCCATTGGCGGAGGAAAAAGCTTTGTTTCAAAACCGAATACCTTTATTGAACATCTAAAGGAATCCGGTTCCATCGAAGCCATGTGGCTGAAATTCGGGGACGGCTTTGGAATTCCCAAAACCCTTTCAATAAAGTATCCGCTCCAGGCGGCTTATCATTTTGAATTTTTCATTGCAAGGGAATTGTTTAATCCTGTAAATGAGATCAAGAATTTTAGGCTCTTGAGGGACCGCATGGGCATAATGGGCGGACATACAATAGTAATAAACGGCAAGGAATTGAATGAAGATTTGAAAAATCCAGATTCCTGGGATTCGTGGAATCAAGATTCCTTGAATTGCTCACGAATTTACGATCAAAATAATATCACCGCCGATGTCTCTTCTTTCCTTAAAGCTGGGCTTAACACTCTGGATGTGCATGTTACCGCCACCAAAGACTGGCACGGCCTTTCCGATCCCTTGTACCTGTTAGGTGATTTTGGCGTTTTCTACAAAGACGGCAAATTCGTCATCGGGAAGGCTCTGGCTATGGCAGTACCTAGCGCAAAGGCTGTAGAAGGGTTTCCCTTTTACAGCGGCAAATTTTTCTTTGAAATGGAATTGCATACGGACTATCCTCAAAACTACGAGCGTTTTACCATTGAGCTACCGGAAAAATACCGTATCTATGAATGTGTCGAACTATCGCTAAACGGCAACGATTTGGGAGTCAGGGCTTTTTCACCGTACATCTGGCAGGGGCCTGCGTCCATCTTGAAACAGACAAATAAACTAAGGCTGACTATAGCCAATACCTTGGGGAATATGCTGGAAGGCTGCTATTATGATTATGATGAGCAGAAGACCGTGTTCTTATCCAAATGAGGAATGAGGAGTTAGGAATGAGAAATGATTATTTACACATTCCATATTATCTTTCCTCTTCTCTTAGTGCCTTTGTACCTTAGTGCCTTTGTGTGAGAATAATTCCAGAAAAATTATTATAAGGAGATTGTAAATGTACAAAATCCATAGCGACTTTAGTCCGCATAAACAGCCGCAGCCTGGCGAACTGGCAAACATAATGCGCGAAAGGGTAGTTGATACCAGCCTTGTCAAGAACGCGATAATTATCGACTCTGCGGCTCTTATTCAGAGCGAAGGCGAGTGGTTTCTGCGACTCAGGGGAAAGGGTGGAGAAGAAGGAATCGCACCATGTGCCGCAAACGCCGAATTCTTTTATCCAATATTACAAAAGAAAATACTTCCATACGTACTGGGCAAAGACGCTAGAGACCTGGAGGATTTTTTCTTTGAGGCCTTTGTTTCGGATCTGAATTATAAAATCCAGGGCCTTGCATGGTGGTGCTGCATCGCCTGGGTGGAATCAGCTGTGCTGGATTTGCTTGCGAAAAGCGCCGGAGTTCTGGTTACTGAGCTTCTGGGCGGAAGAAAACGGGACGAACTGGAACTCTATGTAGCCAGCGGCAACCGCCATACCACGCCGGAGGAAGAAGTGGATATTCTCCAGGAAAGGGTAAACGCGCTTGGGGTAAAAGCAATAAAATTCAAAATAGGCGGTAGGATGAGGAATAACGCTGATTCAATGGCCGGCAGGAGCGAAGGGCTTCTTCATCTTGCGCGTAAACATTTTGGCGATGCTATGATCATCCACGCAGATGGAAACGGTTCGTTCAATGCGGAAAAGGGAATTGAAATGGGCAAAATTATTGAAAGCATAAATGGCTATTTTTATGAGGAGCCTTGTCCTTTTGACGATCTTTGGGATTTAAAAGAAGTTGCGGATAAGCTTGATGTGCCTCTTGCCTTTGGCGAACAGGAAACAAGCCTGCGGCGCTTTGCCTGGATCATGGAAAACGATGCCGCGCAGATATTGCAGCCGGACTTGCAGTATACAGGCGGTTTCATCCAATGTATAAAAGTTGCCCGCATGGCTCAGGCCGCAGGCAAAGTTGTTACACCCCATGTGTCGGGCGGCTACCCATCGTACAATATGCTTCTTTTTTACGCTGTAATCGACAACCCCGGCCATTATCATGAATATAAGCATTACAATGGCGCAAAAGACCATGTTGAAGGCGGCCTTGATGTAAAAGACGGGCGAGTAAAAATACCCAACGGCATTGGATTGGGCCTGGACCTGTCTTTTGTAAACCAACCGGGCAGCAAGACGGTATTCGAACTGAAATGAATTAAAGGGATTTAGAGGCTTCTTCTGGTTCTGGCGCGATTTCTTCGATTAGCTTTTGCAGGCCGTCAATAAACAGAGGGGTTTTAGACAGCATTTCGGCGATATTATTCGTCTTGCCCGCTTGTTCCAGATTGAGCGCTAAGGCGGAAAGTTCTATTAGACCGACGCTTGCAAGCGCACTTTTTATCCCATGGGTAGAGATGATATACATTTCCATATCGTCATCACGACGGAAACTATTTTTGTGTATTTCATTAAGCGTAGCAATGGCCTTTTCGACATCACGCATAAAAGCTCTTAGCAAACGCGGTTTTGATAATAGCTGTAGCCCTTTAACTGGACTTTTTTTCTCGCTGGTTCCCCATCGCGCATCTGCAGCACGAGCGGCTTCGACTACTTCGGGCGGCTGTTTGTCGCGTATCAGTTTGTTAAGCAATACGTCAAGATTGCGTGTGTCTATGGGCTTGGAGAGATAATCATCGAAACCGTTTTCCAGAAACATCTGGGCCTGTCCCACTAGCGCGTTAGCCGTCAGAGCTACAATTGGCTGAGTATAGCTCATGCCCCTGATAATTTTTGTGGCTTCTATTCCATCCATTTTTGGCATCATGTGATCCATAAATATAATATCATAAGCTTTGCCCTGCTTGATTTTGTTGACAGCCTCAAAGCCGCTTGAGGCTGTCTCAACTGATAATTTGTAAGGCTTTGTCAGTCCTTTGGCAACATATAAATTCGCTTCCACATCGTCTACAATTAGTATACTGCCATAAGGCATTGGCTCGTATACGATCTTTGCATTTTTCATTCTTGATGCGTGGCTCCAGCGGAAGTGCTCTATATTTTCAGCCAATTCAGCGCCTATAAACTCTGAGCCTTTGAATCCCTGGGGCAGCCTAACTGTAAAAAGCGAACCTTTGCCTGGCTCGCTTTCTACAGAGATATTCCCGTTCATCAATTGTATTAAATGCTGTGTGATGTTCATTCCAAGGCCAGTACCTTCAACCTCGCGGTTGGCCTGGGGATTAAAGCGGGAATATTCATCGAACAATGCGCGTATCTGTTCGGCTGTCATGCCCTGTCCCGTATCGCGTACGCGGAAACCAAGGGTCACTTCGGGCTTGGTGGTTTTGCTCTCCGCTTCGCCACGGTCAGATTCAACATCGAAAGAGAGCTCGACAATGCCTTCCGCAGTATATTTGAAGGCATTGGAGAGCAGATTGCTCATAATCTGCCGTATGCGAAGCGAATCACCAAATAATATTGACGGGATGTTCTTGTCAACATGCAATTTAAACTCAATAGGCTTGTCTTTGGCAAGCGACATGTTCATCTGCACGGTATCGTTTATAAAGCCGGCAGCATCATACTCGACAGGAACCAATTGAAACTTACCGGCTTCTATTTTGGAGAGGTCAAGCACTTCGTTGATAATGTTTAACAGAATATTACCTGAGCTATGAATCATGGAAAGCGCTTCTGCAATATCGGACGTAAGCGTATCATCCTGCATTTTTATTTCAGTGATGCCCAGGATCGCGTTCATCGGCGTTCGTATTTCGTGGCTTATCATCGCAAAGAATTTGCTCTTTGCCTTGTTGCTGGCCTCTGCAATTTCTGTTCTGCGAATCTCGGTCAGATCATGAAAAACAAGCATTGTTCCGACAACAATCCCGCTTTCATTCAACATGGGCGTAACCCGTATGGCAAAATGACGCGCAGCTCCATCCCAGCCAAAATCTATTTCCTTATCCGCCTCTGATATACGCCTGTCTTTAACGGCTGCCCTGAAAAATTCC
>JAIRUO010000049.1 GCA_031254385.1 Treponema sp.
CTTTGAAAACGGCCACAGCGCGGCGTGTTGGAAGACTTAATGAGGAATGTTATGGATAATTTATTAGATGTTAAAGACCTGTGCATGTATTTCCCGAACGGTACCAAGGGTGCATTTAACCGGGAAAAACAGTTTATTTACGCGGTTGACGGCATTTCTTTTTCCCTTAAAAAAGGCGAAACCTTAGGCCTAGTCGGGGAATCCGGCTGCGGCAAATCCACAGTGGTCAGGGCTTTGGCACAGCTCTATACCCCTACTTCTGGCGAAATATACCTTGACGGGAAAAGCCTTGGGGGAATGAATAAACACGAGCTTCTAGAAGCCAGGCGGAACATGCAGATCGTTTTTCAAAACCCTTACGGTTCCCTTAACCCCAGGATGACTACCGGCGATATCATCGCGGAACCCTTAAGGATTTACAAAAAATTTGGCCTTCTGGAAATGAGCAATGAAGAAATCGAAACCCGCGTAGAAAAGCTTATGGATCTGGTCGGGCTTCTTAAGTTTTACAAGAACCGCTATCCCCATGAATTCTCAGGCGGCCAGCGCCAGCGCATAGGCATAGCCAGGGCCCTGGCTTTGAACCCCGAACTCATACTGGCAGATGAGCCGGTTTCTGCTCTGGACGTTTCCATTCAGGCTCAGATACTCAACCTTTTTAAGGACATTCAGAAGGAATTTGGCTTGTCCTATTTGTTCATAGCCCATGACTTGGCAGTTATTGAATATATTTCCGACCGTATCGCGGTCATGTACCTGGGAAAGATCGTGGAAATAAGCAGTTATAAGGAACTCTATCAGAATCCCCAGCACCCCTACACCCAGGCCCTGCTTTCTTCGGCGCCCATACCCGATCCAAAAATCGAGGCGGAACGGAAACGGATAATCCTAACTGGCGACGTTCCCTCTCCCAATGTGCAGAGGCCGGGTTGTTACTTCTACGACCGCTGCCCCTGCAAAATGGACAAATGCAAAACCAGCCAGCCTGTCCTAGAAACAGTCGCCGACAGCACCGATCATGAGGTCGCCTGCTTCAAGGTAAGGGAATAGGGGTTAGGATTTAGGAGTTAGGGAGATTGGTAAGTAGTCTGAGCGTATTTATAACACGCTACGCTAACTAACCAGTCTACCCCCTGCTCCCTAGTACCCCGTTTCTCTAAATCCTATATCCTAATCCCTAACCCCTTCTTAATCATCCTGAGCCAGGAGATTCTGGGGGAAGCCTGTGAGCTGTCTGGCTTCTGCATAAGTGGCGGCAATCCTAATCTGGCCGTTTATGATCTGCTGTTTGACTCTCTCAAGTTCGGTCTTTATGTCGGCAGTCATGGCGCTATTAGTAGTAGAATAGCCAACGCCTTCAGCTTGAAGATCCAGGGAAATAACTTCGCCCCTAAAGGTATTGTTCTTTACTGCGTTAAGGCCGTAAAGAACGCCGGATTCTACCAGCTTGAGCATGGACGTAAGGACTGCGGAATTGTTGCCGCTGTAAATGCCTTCTTCATGCTGATCCGAATCAACGCCGATGGCCCACACATTCCTGCCGGCCTGGCGGTATTCCTTTGCTTGAGCGATGGTTCCGTTTCCGCTGCCGCCCGCTGCGGAGTAGATTGCGTAAACTCCGTTGTCATACCAGTTCATGGCCTGGGTTTTGGCAAGATCCGGCCGGCCCCAGTCATTGGTATAATAATCAACAATCTGCGCATTGGGGTATATAGAAAGGATGCCCTGTATATAACCAACTTCGAACTTGGTGATGGTACTGCCGGGAACTCCGCCTATAAAGCCGAAACGCGGATTGACAATGTTGTCCGCCCTGGCTTTAAGGGCTGTGGCAACGCCGACCAGATAGGAGCCTTCATGCTCTGCAAATACTACCTGTAGCACATTGGGAAGGCCAACCCAGTCTACATCAACAATCATGTATTTTTGATTGGGGTTCTGCGAAGCCACTGTCTCAAGGGCATCGGCAAAGGTAAAACCTGTGGTACAAATAAGATCATAGCCTTCGTCTGTTGCTTGGCGCAGATTGGGAATATACATATCCGGGGTCTGGGCGCTTACCACATCGTAAAGCTTGCCCCTCTCGGTGGTATTCTGCCAGGTATCGCCGTAGAATTCCAGGATACCTCTCCAAGCCGCAGCGTTAAATGATTTATCATCAATGCCTGTTGCATCGGTAAGCAGCCTCATGGTCGGCCCATCCGTGCTTCCTGATGCCTGTTTGGTACAAGCAGAAAACACCAATACGCTCACAAAAACGGCCAACAATACACGAAACAATACCTTTTTCATTCAAACTCTCCTTGAAATTGTTAAACTTATAATAATGGTCTTTTGAATCAAGGTCAACGGGCATAAAAAAGGCATACACCCCTTCGGGTCGTTTGCCGATAGGAATGGATTTAACGCCGCCATTCGGCGGCTAGTCGACATCCATGCCTTTTTTATGCCTCGACGAATGCTACGCATTCGTCACCTAAAGCCTATAAACAGCGGCATGGTAGACCGCTTCCGCGGTCAATCAAAAAGCCTAAAGCAAAAATTCTTTCAAGGAATGAATTTTACCTGGAGCCCTTATCGTAAGGTATGCCTTCTGCCCTTGGTGCCTGGGATTTTCTGGAGCTAAAGGCCAGGACTATGAGCGTGGCTATGTAGGGAATCATCTTGTAAACATAGCTGGAAATAGGGATGTTTCTCATAAATTCAATTCCCGAGTAGGATGAGGCAATGGCTTTCATCAGCCCGAAGAAAAAGGCTGCGGCTAAAATGCGGCCTGGTTTCCACTGGCCAAAGATAAGCACTGCCAGGGCCAAGAAGCCGTAGCCCGCAACTTCTGCGTTAAACTGGGTGGAGGTGGGGATGACAAAGACAAGCCCTCCAAGACCGGCTAACGCGCCGGAAATCATCACCCCTGCGTAGCGCATTCTGTATACGTTGATTCCTGCTGAATCAGCGGCCTGGGGATGCTCGCCGCAGGAACGCAGCCTAAGACCAAAACGGGTTTTATAAAGCACAAGGCTTGAAACTACAAGAATGAGAAAACCAATATAAGTTGTTAAATAGGTGTTCTGGAAGAAAAGGGGCCCTATAAAGGGAATATCTCCAAGAACAGGGGCTTTGACTATTCGGAACTGGTTGACAAAAGGAATCTGCTGTACGGTACGGATCTGCCGGGCAACGTAGATTGCTATCGCAGGGGCAAGCATATTGATGGCTGTCCCGCTTATAATCTGATTTGCCTTCATATTAATAGACGCATAAGCGTGAAGGAGGGACACCACGACACCAGTAAGAGCGGAAACAAGTACCGCCAATAGCAGCACAGGCTGACCGGGGATTGCCTTTTGAAAAACATTTATAAACAAAATACCCGCAAAGCCGCCAAAGATCATGATTCCTTCCAGGGCTATATTGATGACCCCTGAGCGCTCGGAAAACATGCCCCCCAATGCAACAATCAAAAGGGGTATCGAAAAAAACATGGTCTGCTGAACCAGGAAATACAGTATGCTCATAATTGCTCCGAAGAGACGCCCGAACCTGGAAGAACTTCCCTGCGTTTTTTCAGGGAATTAAAAATGCCTTGCAAAAGAAGGGCAAAGGCGCTGAAGTAAATAATCACCGCTATAATGATCTCGATTACCTGCGGGGCAAAACCGTGCAATTGCATGTTAAAGCCCCCGACCGTGAGGTACGCTATCAGAAGGCCGGAAAAGATGATCCCCAGGGGATTATTGAGCCCCAAAAGGGCAACAGGTATGCCGTTAAAGCCTTCCGCTGCCAGCACGTCAACTACGGTAATACCCTTTCCCGAACCGGCAAGGTACAGCAGCGCTCCGCCTACTCCTGCCAAAGCACCGGATATAACCATAGAAACGAGTATGCTCCGCTTCTCGTTAATCCCGGCGTAACGGGCTGCCTCCCGGTTAAAGCCGCAAGCTTTTAATTCATAACCAAAGGAAGTTTTTTCCAGCACTATGTAGATCAGCACGGCAAAAACAATTGCAATAAGGATACCTGAATTTGCGCTGGAAACTATAAAACCGTCTCGGAATACCTTATCAAAGCCCATTTTTGGAAGATTGGCTTTATCCATCACACGCATAGTCTGATTCTGTAGAGAATTATAAACTGTTTTGGTAATAAGAAAATTAACCAGGTATGTTCCTATATAGTTGGTCATAATACAGGCAATTACTTCATTTACATTGAAAAAAGCCTTGAAAAAGCCGGGTATAGCCCCCCACAACGCGCCTGCAAGCATGGCCGCCAAAAGTGCGCATATCCAGTGCAGGTGGCCGGGCAGGAAGTCGCACCTTACCCCCACTAAAACCGCCACATACGCACCCACTATAAACTGGCCCGAAGCGCCAATATTAAAAAGCCCGGTCTTGGCAGAAAACCCGACGGAAAGGCCGGTCATGATGATGGGCGTGGCAAAATACAAGACCTGTCCAAAATCCCTCATCGAAGAAAAACCGCTGCTGAGTATAGACCAAAAACCCTCACCAGCTTGGGAAGCGTTACTCAGAAGGAGGATTACAAACCCTGCCAAAAGCCCCACCAGGATAGCTGCAACCGAGGAAAAGACATTCACTACCGAACCAGTCAAGAGATCCTTTTTTAGGTTATCCATTAAGCTGACTCCCGTTTGGCTGATCCCGCCATATAAAGCCCCAGTTCCTGATAGCTTACTTCTTTTGGCCTGACATTTGCCACGATCCTTCCCTCGTAAATTACAAGGATGCGATCGCTTACATCCATTACTTCGTCCAGTTCCAGGGATATCAAGAGAACCCCTTTTCCCTTTGAGCGCTCTGCCACAAGCTGTTTGTGGATATACTCAATGGCGCCGACATCCAGACCCCTTGTGGGCTGGACAGCGATCAAAAGCTGGGAACCTCTGTCAATCTCCCTGGCCACAATTGCCTTTTGCTGGTTGCCCCCGGACATGCTGCGGGTTATGGTGCGGCCGCCCTGTCCGGCCCGTATATCAAAACGCTCTATAAGGGAATCCGCATAGCCATAAATCTCATTATATTTAAGAAATCCTGCTTTCTGAAAACGGGGGTAAAAATACGTCTGCAATACCAGATTAAAGGCAAGGTTATAATCCAATACCAGCCCATGCCTATGCCTGTCTTCGGGTATGTGGGACATCCCTGTCTCTCCCCTGTGCCGTATATCGTCCCTGGTAATTTCCTTTTCGCCAAGGAATATGCGCCCTCCGTCTAGTTCGGTCATCCCTGCCAGAGCGTAGACCAGTTCCTGCTGGCCGTTTCCGTCAATTCCGGCTATGCAGACTATCTCCCCCGAATGGACAGCAAAGCTTACATTATCTACCAGGGCCTTGCCGTGGGTTCTACTTTTTACAGTGAGGTTTTCTACTTTGAGTATTAAGTCGCCAGGCTCCTGATCGGGCTTGACCACAGTAAGGTTGACTTTGCGGCCAACCATCATTTCGGACAATTCTTCTTTTGAGGCGGATTCTACGTCCACGGTTCCGACACTCTGGCCCCTGCGCAGTACCGTACAGCGATCTGCCACGGCTTTTATTTCATTCAATTTATGGGTAATAAATAATATTGATTTGCCTTCCACCACAAGGTTTTTCATTATCTTCATCAGTTCTTCTATTTCCTGGGGAGTCAGAACAGCAGTAGGCTCGTCAAAGATTAGTATTTCATTCTCGCGGTACAGCATTTTAAGAATTTCTACCCGCTGCTGCATTCCAACGGTAATATCTGATATTATTGCATCCGGTTCTATTTCGAGTTTGTAACGTTTAGATAATTCCATTACCTGGCTGCGGGCATTGTCCAGCTTTAGAAAACCGCGTTTCGTGGTCTCCACGCCCAGGATAATATTTTCCAGAACGGTAAAATTATGCACCAGCTTGAAGTGCTGGTGTACCATTCCTATACCCAGTCGCCTGGCGTCATTTGGCCCGTGTATATGGACAGTTTCTCCGTTTTTTTTGATTTCTCCCTGCTCAGCCTGATAGAGGCCAAAGAGGATGCTCATGAGGGTTGATTTACCCGCGCCGTTTTCACCCAGGAGCGCGTGGATCTCACCTTTTTTGAGCTGCAAGGTTATATCGTCATTAGCTACAACGCCTGGGAATACCTTGGTAATCCCACACATCTCAATAAGATAATCCATGTCCTACCCAAATTTTCGGAAATTTCTCACACAAAGGCTCAGAGGCACAAAGGATAAGAAGAAGAACGAGGAAAGAGTCCTGCTTTTCTTATTTCTCTTTCTCTTTGTGCCTTTGTACCTTCGTGCCTTCGTGTGAACTATTTAAGAAAAGTAAAGCTACCTAATTTCCGTGACCCTGGTAATGGTAACGGGAACTACCCTTGGGCTCCCATCGCTGTCAAGAGTGTCCATCCTGGGAATGCGGCCTGACGCAAGCGCATTGAAAATGGAATCATAGTCGGATTGCCTAAAAGTGTTGAACTTTGAGGTTGACATAGGAAGTCCCACGCCCCTATTTGCAGCAGTGAAAACAACGGTCTGCCCACCGGGGAACCTGTTGTTGTAGAAATCCGTGATAGCGGAATAGACCGAAGCCTGCAAACCTTTCATGGCCGAGGTAATGACCGTGGAAGACTCGATGGACTGATCAACGTCAACTCCGATTACCTTCTTCCCTGTCTGTTCTGCAGCAGCCATTACAGAGTTTCCAAGCGCTCCACCGCAGGCAAAGATCACTTCCAAGCCCGAATTAAACCAGGACGCAGCCATGGTTTGAGCTTCAGGAGTAGCCGCAAAAGCGCCTGTGTAATGGTAGTTTATGGTAATTGAACCAGCAGCCAGGCCTAATTCCGCAGCAGCGTATTCGGCACCCTGGACAAAGCCATAGCCAAAACGGACTACGGCCGGAACCGCCATGCCACCCATGAACCCAAGGCTTCTATACCCGTCTTTGACAACCGCATAACCCGCAAGGAAACCCGCCTGATCTTCGGCATAGAGTATCCCTACAGTATTCCTGTTGGTCCTGAAAGTGGAATAATCAGCACTATGGGGCTCACCGTCCAGCAGTATAAAGTTTACATTGGGATACCTGTCCTGAGCGATAAAAATCGGCGACTCAAACAGGAATCCGGGGGTTACAATTACCTTTGCACCGCCCCTGACAGCAAGATCGATGGCGTTCAGGTAATCGTCATCGCTTTGCGCTGCGGGCTGATAATACCTATGGCTAATGTTCTTTTCTGTGGCGTACTGTACCAATCCTTCCCAGGCGCCCTGATTAAAGGACTTGTCATCAATTGTACCTAAGTCCGTTATCAGCGCAAGATCAAAGGTTTCTGCCGCTGCCCTCTGCTGTGTTTGCGTTGATTGCGAACGGTTGCAAGCCACCATTAATACGAGAACCGAAAGCAAAATAACAAATACCTTTTTCATCAAACTATCCCTCCATAATAATTGAAATTAAACCCTTCTACAGTAGTTTGATTTAGAATATCGAAAAGCGGGCGATCGGGTCAATGGGCTAAAAATCCGCTTCCATGCGGATTTTTAGCCTCGACGAATGCTGCGCATTCGTCAGCGAAAGCCTATTACCGGCGGCCTCCATGCCGCCTAAAACAAACCATAAAAAAGTGGTCGAACGTGAAAGAAAATATTAAATTTAGGGTATGAAGAAAAAAACATTTTTTATAATTATTGTTATCCTATCTATAGTTATATTTCCTGCTTTTCCTCAGACAGATGGCATAACCCCTGTGGGCGCTAATACAGCCCTGGATCTCCTTTCTCCGGCTATGGCTGGACGAGGAGGATTTATAACCCTAAAGGGAGGCTCTGCGGCTTCGGCGATTAATCCGGCGGCAGAAGGAGATGCCCAAAGAATCATCTTTGATATAGGGTATTTTGGGCTTCTCGGTTTAGGCAGCGAGCTCGGCTACGGAAACGCGGCTAGTCTAGGAGCGCTGTTTCCTACGCGAGTGGGCGTATTCGGCGGATCGCTCAATTTTATTCAGAGTCCCTTTGGCAGTTTTCCTGTGGGAATCGCGCTTATGGCTAATTTGAATGCAGCCAAGGAGCTCTACCCTGGAATGAATGTGGGAATTGGCCTAAATTTTGGGTTCAATACCCATAATGTCTGGACTGTAAACGGAGATCTGGGATTCCGTTATAATATGGGGAAATTAGGGCCTTTGGAAAATTTTACCTGGGCAGTGGTTTTGAAGGGCTTGGGCAAAAGTTGGATTCCTTCTATGGTAACGCCCGGCGTAGGTGTTGCTTTTGATTTTCTAAGGCTCCAAGGGAAAGCTGACAAGCCGGACCCTTTACGCATGGGCTTTGCGATGGATGTGGCCTTTCCTACATTCCAGAATGTTGCCGGCAAAGTCGGCATAAATGTGGTTATTGCTGATCTTATAACCTTTTCCGCTTCATCATCATTTAATCTTCGCGAAACACTTAACGGACACTGGCCGTCTCCTATTCCGGCCATTGGGATTGCGGCTAACATAAAGTTAAAATCCGGCGGGCCAAGGCTGGTAGCAGGCACGCTGCCTTCTGATGGGGAATTGGCAATAGATCTTGCAGCCAAGCCTCTCTATAACAATATCTGGGCTTTTGGCGCGGGTCTGACCTGGACTGTCGGGGTAATGGACAAGAACCCTCCGCTTATTGATCTGCAATACCCGCAGACAATCTGGATCTCTCCCAATAACGACGGCAAGGCTGATGACCTGGAATTTCCTGTTTCAATTACGGATCAGCGTTATGTCGCTGAATGGACTTTTATTATCACGGACGAATCTGGCAATGTAGTCCGCAGCTACCGGAATAAAGAAAGACGGCCTGAAACCCAGGGAGTAAAAAATGTCTTAGACCATTTTCTGGATGTTAAATCCGGGGTCGATGTCCCCGCTACCCTGCGCTGGGACGGGATTCTGGAATCCGGAGATGTAGCCCCGGACGGATTATACCATTTCTATGTTACAGCCAAAGATGACAACGGCAATTCAGCGGTTTCGCAAACATTTACAGTAATGGTCGATTCCACTCCACCGGAAGTTTATGTCCAGGCCTTTGCAGGGGACGACAACATATTCTCCCCTGACGGAGACCGGCATAAAGATACCCTTGCCATCGCCCTTTCCGGTTCTGTTGAGGATCTTTGGGAGGCGGGCATTTACGATGCCAATAACCAGAAAGTAAAAACCTTCACTTTTGAAGATGCCGCACCCGGCAATATAATCTGGGACGGAACTAATGATGAAGGCATTATTGTCGATGACGGAGTTTACGGATTCAGAATAAGCTCCACAGACAAAGCGCAAAATTCCGAATCTGCGGAACTGCGAAACATCATTATCAATACCACCCAGCCCCAGGTAACGCTTACGATCACAGATTCATGGTTTTCGCCTAACAACGACAGGATCAAGGATACCATGGACTTTAACTTGGGCGTACCCATTAGGGAAGGTATTGTCAGTTGGGAACTTCTAATTCGGAGCAGCGCGGGAAATATAATGCGTACTGTAAAGGAAAACGGTGTGCCTCCGACAGCGTACCTGTTTGACGGCCGCATGGATTCAGGAAGCCTGCTCAGAGAAGGGGTTTACGGAGCAGAACTTTCCGTATATTACCGTAACGGTTATATTTCAAGAGCCTCGTCCCCTTCGTTCACTCTGGATATTACAGCCCCCAGGGCATCAATATACATTGACGACAGGGATCAAGGGCCGGGACAGCCGCCCGTGTTTTCCCCTAACAATACCGGGTATAAAGACGAACTCTTTATAGTTCAAGAAGCTTCAAGTGAGCTTATATGGACAGGAGAAATCAAAGCCGCAGATACTGGATCAGTAATACGGACTTTCCGCTTTGCCGGAACACCGCCCAGCCGCCTTGTGTGGGATGGCGTAACCAATGCCGGTTCCATTGCACCTGACGGCTTCTACGTTTACGAACTCTCTTCCACGGATCAGGCTGGCAATTCAGGCCGATCAAACCGGGTCGAGTTTGAAATCAATACCAAGGATACGCCTGTATTCATTACCACGGATTTAAGGGCATTTTCGCCTAACGGAGACAGGGTAAAGGATACCATTACCCTACAGCCGCAAATCCAAGAGAACACGGGCATCCTAAACTGGAAGATTGATATTTACGAAACCTATGGATCAAATACCCTAAATACTCCTTCCCCCCAAGCCGTTGTAAAAAGCTTTACAGGCACAACTTCGGTTCCTGTTTCCGTTGTCTGGGACGGAAGGAACAATGCAGGGACTACTGCCAGGGACGGAACTTACGCCGCCCGCCTAGATTTGGAGTACAGATCGGGGAGTAGGCCCAGCGCAGTAACTTTACCCTTTGTGCTTGATACCATTGCCCCACAGGCGGAGACTTCGGTTCCCTTCGCGCTATTTGCGCCTAACGGAAACGGAAAGAGGGATGTACTCCCCATAAACATCAGCAGTCTGGAAAATGACGAATGGAACGCCGTAATTAGCGATTCCCGGAATAACATAATCCGTTCCTGGAACTGGACCGGCCAAGCGCCGGCAGAGACTATCTTCTGGGACGGCAGGGACGAGGCGGGCAACCTTGTGCCTGACGGCGTATACGGCTTTGCCCTTAGTTCCACAGACGAGGCTGGCAACAGCACCCGTAAAAGTATAAACAATATTACAGTTGATGCCCGCATACCCAGAGCCTTCCTAACCGCTTCTACAGAGGCCATAGCGCCCAAGCCGAATCAGGCATCGGAGGCGATGAGATTTAACATCATGCTCTCGCTCCTGGAAGGCATTGACTCCTGGAAACTGGAACTGATGGACGAAACCAACCGACCATTCCGAACTTACTCGGGAACAAACAACACTCCGCCTTCTTCCATAGGCTGGAACGGCAATGACGACCACGGCATTATACGCGAAGGGCGTTACACGCCAGTATTGAGCGTTAGCTATACCAAGGGCGATGAAGTTACGGTAACAGGGCCGCGTATAATCGTGGACATTTCCGGGCCGGTTCTGGGCTTTACATACAACCCGCTATATTTTAGCCCGGATAACGATGGCGTGGATGACGAGCTCTTTATTTACCTTAGCGCAACAGATGCTTCGCCCATTGCGAACTGGAGCCTGGAAATACGCGAAACCGAAGGAACAAGGCAGCTCTTCTACCGTATTGAAGGCAGGGGCAACCCGCCGCCAAGAGTCATTTGGGATGGCCGCAGCAATAGGGGCGAACTGGTACAGGGCGCAACTGACTATTCATACACTTACCGCGCAGAAGATACCTTGGGGAACGCCAGCACTACCAGCGGCATAATCAGTACCGATGTGCTTGTCATACGGGACGGCGATATGCTTAGAATCCAGGTTCCTTCTATTACCTTTAGGGCCAATCATGCTGACTTTATCGATCTGCCGCAAGAGCGCATTGATAATAACAACCGTGTCCTACGCCGGGTTGCCGAAATCCTCAATAGATTTAGGGATTATCGAATAACGGTAGAAGGACACGCAAATCCCATAATTGGCACTGCAAGGGAAGAAACACAGGAACTCCAGCCTCTAAGCCAGGCACGGGCAAACGCGGTAATAGACATTCTGGTCGGCTACGGTGTTTCCCGTAACCGCCTTAACGCCGTGGGCAGGGGAGGAACCATTACCGTCGCGAATGCCCAGGATCCGGACAATAACTGGAAAAACCGCAGGGTGGAATTCATCTTGATTAAGTAGTATTTTCTGGAGTCCTTACATTTTATTCTGTTCGTTGATTTTAAACCCAGGAGTTTGCTCCTGGGTTTTTGTAGTAAATGTATTCTACCAGCGTCTTCCCGAACCGCCAGTTCCCCAGCCGGAACAGCAAGAGCCATAGCCAGAAGTCGGAAAGTTATAGGTTCTTCCGCTTGCCACTGCAATCTGGCCGTTTTGCAATTGCACTGTTCCTTCAACCGTAACTGACTGCGCGCCCCAAGTTTGTGCGGAAATTGTACAGGTATCTTTCATAAATTTTATTATTATGATAAAATAGACGAAAGAGACGGAAAAATATTAAATGCCTTTGCGGTTTTTTAGATTTTTTAACAGGAGTGAGGTATGACTATAATGGAAATGCTGGGCCAAAGCGGGGTTTTGACCATCTTGGGCCTGGGGATCGTATTTGTATTTTTAATTGTACTAATTACGGTTGTTACCTTTGTGGGGAAGATTTTCAGTAGGGGTTTGGACAGCAATACAATGAGTACAAATGCTGGTATTAGCGCTGCTGCGAATGTGGATAAGGCCCGAATAACCGCCGCTATCTCGGCCGCAGTCACCGAATATAAAAAAACGAATTAAGGGGAAGGACTTATGCCTAATAAGAAAGATCCGGTATTTATCACCAAAGTTTGCTTGCTCATTATATGCGGGGCATTTGTTTTTTCTTTCATCAATGCTTCATTCACCCCCAGAGTACAGGCGCAAAGCGCTACTTCAACGGATGAACTCCCCTCATTCAGAAATTTGGATGCCCACATCCCCAATAGCGCCAATTTGCCGCGCATCTCATTGGGAAATTTCCTTGAAAAGATAGTAAAAACCACGGGCATTTATGCCTTTATCAACAATGTGCTTGAAAAGGAAACAACCATAATTGATGATGCTACCGGCAATTATAAAACCACGCAGGTTTTCGGCTGGCAGGGATTGCTTATGGTGGCAGTGGGGTTTCTCATCGTGTATCTGGGAGCGGCAAAGGGATTTGAGCCGCTGCTCCTTATCCCCATTGGCTTTGGAACGATTTTTGTAAACATCCCCCTTGCGGGAATGGGAGACGGCCCCCATGGTTTTCTCCATATCATCTACGAATCCGGGGTTGGGAATGAATTTTTCCCGCTGATTATTTTCATCGGCATTGGCGCCATGACTGATTTCGGCCCTCTCATCGCCAACCCCAAAACCGCTCTTTTGGGCGCGGCGGCACAGATCGGCGTATTCGGGACCATGTTTTTTATCAGCCTTGCCAACTTCCTGCCCGGCGTTGCCTTTAACCTAAAGGAAGCCTGTGCCACAGCGATTATAGGCGGCGCGGACGGCCCCACCACCATCTACATTGCCTCTAAACTGGCGCCCCACTTATTGGCGACAGTAGCGGTAGCTGCCTATTCCTACATGGCGCTGGTGCCCATCATCCAGCCTCCCATAATGAAGCTGCTCACCACAAAAGAGGAGCGCCTGATCAGGATGAAACAGTTGCGGAATGTTTCACAGAAAGAAAAGACGATCTTCCCCATTGTGGTATTTATACTTGCCTTGCTCCTCATCCCCGCGGCGGCGCCTCTTATTGGCTGCCTTATGTTCGGGAATTTTTTGAGGGAATGTAAGGTGGTAGATCGGCTTTCCGATACCTCCCAGAACGCCCTGATGAATATCGTGTCAATGTTTCTTTCCCTTGGTGTAGGGAGCCAGATGACTCCTGAAAAATTTCTTAACCCCTCGTCCCTCATAATCGTGGTGCTGGGCCTGATTGCCTTTTCGCTTGCCACTGCCGGCGGGGTCTTAATGGCAAAGTTTATGAA
>JAIRUO010000095.1 GCA_031254385.1 Treponema sp.
ATTCCTGCAGAATACAGGGAAAAAGGAAGCAACGTAGATAAATTTGAAATACCGCTGGCAAAGCTGGAACTTGCAGGGAGCAAGAAAAGGGCTCAGGAACGGGCGGTGGAATTTGCCCCCTTTGCTTTAAGTTACGCGGAAACGCTTCAGGACAGGCTGCCAATTCGGGAATTTCCCGAAAATGGGGCGCGCACGGTTTACCGACTTAGGCTCGGAGAGATCATCAAGATCATTGCGCCTGTTACCGGAGTTGCCGCAGTTGGTACTACCGGAGATCCTCTCCCTGGGGAATGGTTCAGAGTTCTGACAGAAGACGGAACCACGGGCTATTGCTTTTCTTACAGGCTCAGAATTTTTGACCATGGTGGGGGAAGTCTTATCGCAACAGGTGCAGTCGAAAACGTGGTCGATGATCCTGAACTTGACCGCCTGCTTTCCCGGATCTGGTCTGCGGAAGATTATGGAACTATGGTTAATACCCAGCGCATCGACCTAAGCGATCTTCGGCAATACTGGGGTTTTGATCCCGGCCAGGATACAGGCATTGCCGTAATAAAGACAAGGGAAGTAGAGAGGAGTTTTTCTTATACGGCCATACGTTCAACAGGCACCCGCTCCTGGCGCTTTGACGGATCTTCTCTTCAAATGAGCCTTAGATCCGATACTGTCCTGGCGGTACAGTATATCGAAGAGAACGGTTTCCCAAGAACTTTCCTATTTGTAGCGCTGCAAACTTCAGTGAATGATCTTATAATCCAGGAACTTGCCCGCCGCGATGCTTTATTCAGTATTATTTATGATCAGGGGCCTGTCTTTACCAGCTATAATTACGGAACCATTGTTTTTTCAGAAGATGGGCGTTTTAGCTGGTCTGGCAATGACCTCCTTATCCCTTCGGTAATTCCGGCTTCTGCCCTGGGGAGCGGCGTTTTGGAGATGAGGCTGTTCCTTTCCCCCTCATTGAGCGCGTATAATGGCGCGTTTACCTTGCGCTTTAGCCGTTTAAGCGGCGGAGAAGCAGAAGTGAATTTTATGTATACCCTGGACAATCAGGGGTTTAGGCTTGAATATGTCCCCTATACCAGTCTTGATGGAACTGTTGTCAGCAGACGCGCAACATCGCCGCTGGTGCTTTATTTTTATAAAGCGGAACCTCAGGCTATTGCTCCGCCGGAATATAGTCCGATGACGGATTTTAGCCCCATGTTTCCCCAGACTGAGGAAGCGGAAAATGATTTCGCTGATAATGACATAGACTGATATGGCCTTTGTTCAATTTTCCAAAGTGTCTCTGGCCTTTGGCGACAGGGATATACTCCGCGATGTTAGCCTCAACCTGATGGCCGGTTCAAAGGCGGCCCTGGCCGGCGCAAACGGCGCGGGCAAGACCACGCTGATGAAGGTCATCAATGGTCTGATCCCTGCCGATTCCGGAGAACGGGCAGTGCAGAAGGGCACGCAGATCAGCTACCTTCCCCAGTCGGGCATTGTGCATCAGGGCAGAACACTTATCGAAGAAGCGGAACTTGCCTTTTCGGATGCCGCCAATAAACTTAAACGCATGGACGATCTGGGCCATGAACTTAGCGCGGAAAACTCCCACAGCCAGCGCACTGCTGCGCTTCTGGAAGAACATCACCGCCTTGGCGAGGAAGTGGAAAATTCCGGCTACTACCGCAGGGACGCAAGCATCTCCATAGTGCTAAAAGGGCTTGGTTTCAAAGACAGCGACCAGATGCGCAATGTCGAAGAATTTTCCGGGGGCTGGCAGATGCGCATTGCGCTGGCAAAGGTGCTTCTGGAGAATCCGGACATACTCCTATTGGACGAGCCTACCAATTACCTTGACATAGAAGCCCGTACCTGGCTGGAAGAATGGCTCCTGTCTTTTTCCGGCGGTTATCTTCTGGTTTCGCACGACCGCTATTTTCTGGATCAGACGGTAAACGAAGTGTACGAAATCTTTCAGGCAAACTGCAAGCGTTATGCAGGCAACTACAGCGCTTATGAAAAGACCAGGGAGATTGAACTGGAAAGCCTTTTGAAGCGTTACGCGGCACAGCAGGAAGAAATTGAAAAGACAGAATCCCTAATCCGGCGTTTCCGCTACAAGGCCAGCAAGGCCGCTTTTGCCCAGGAACTCATCAAGCGGCTTGAAAAAATGGAACGCATTGAAATCCCAGAAAACCTCAAGAGGATAAACATCAGCCTTCCGCCTCCGCCCCACTCGGGCCGCATTGCCCTGACCCTGGACCGCATTAGCAAGAGTTACGGTGAAAACCGCGTACTATGTGACATTGATCTGACCATTGAATCTGGGGAAAAACTCTTGGTAGCCGGCGTGAACGGCGCGGGTAAAACCACGCTGCTCCGCATTCTGGCGGGCCAGGACTCATCGTTTGAAGGCCAGGTCAAATACGGTGCGGGAATCAGTGCAGGGTACTTTTCCCAAGACGCGGCTGAAACCCTTAGCGGCAGCCGCTCTATTCTGGAATACCTGGAAGCTGAAGCGCCCACCCATCTGATTCCGCGCATTAGGGATATGCTGGGCGCGTTCCTCTTTCGCGGTGATGATGTTTACAAAGCTCTTTCGGTTCTCTCTGGCGGAGAGAAGAGCCGCCTTGCCCTGCTCCGTATGCTGCTAAAGCCGCTCAATCTGCTAATCCTTGATGAGCCGACCAATCATCTTGACCTTCATTCCAAGGACATACTCCTTAACTGCCTTAAGGCTTTTAGCGGAACCGTCATCTTTGTTTCGCATGATCGCGCCTTTATGGAAGCCCTTGCCACAAAAACCTTAGGTCTAGGCGCAGGCCGCCACCGCCTCTATTACGGCGGTTACGCATATTATCTGGAGCGAATGTCGAGTAATGACGAGATGCCAGCACCCGTAGCCATTGTTCCTTCATCCTCTAAAGATGAAAATATTCAGGCGCAGCCTATTCTGGTACAATCTTCTCCAGCTAACACTCTTAATACAGCAGATCCCGTAGCGGCCTCTGATCCCTTGCCAAAGACCATATTGCCCAATACCATTCTTATTAAGGCTGGAACCCGGCCTGTCCTAAGCACAGCGGAAAGAAGGGAACAAGAAAAACAGCGCCAGGCCATTATACGGCGGCTGGAACGACAGGAGGCGGAGATCATCAAGGCTCTGGAAGATTTAAATGCTGATAAAACCCGTCTTGAAACAGATCTGGCCAGGCCAGAAAATTATTCTTCTGGCGAAAAAGCCAAGGCGATAAAACTCAAACTGGACGAAACTGTTGCCGCCCTTGAAGCCAAGTCCCGCGAATGGGAATCCAAGGCAGAAGAGCTAGAAACTGCCCGTAACGGATAAGCGACCTACTGAAGCTGCTGGTCGGTAATAAGCCCTTTTTTCTTTAACTCTGAAACATAGATTGCAAAGCGCTGGTCGGTTACGGCGATGTGGCTGAATACCCAGTCTTTAAGAGTCCTGACAAAATGATTAGGCACCAATTTGTTGCCCTTGTCGTATTCTTTGGCTGCTTCAAGAATTTTTTTTATTAGAGTTTCGTGCTCTTTCCTGTGGGCTTGGTAATCCGGGTATCCGATTCGTTCCAGAAGTACATTTTCCGCTTGAAAATGAAACCTCACATACTCAACCATTTTACTCATGGCCTCTTTGAACACGGCTCCAATGGAATTGTCTGTAGCAACACAGGCCCGGTAAAGATCGTTTGCCAGGCTTACCAGTTCCCTGTGCTGGGCATCAATCAGTTTGATGCCAACTTCATACTCTGGAATCCATTTTACAAAAACAATACGGTCGTTTCCGCTTGAATTATAATTATTGCCCGGTTTTACATTCATTATTAAGGAATTTTAACACTTGTTTTGGCGAAAAGAAAGTAGCAGGAAATCTAGGGAGAAATGCCTCACACAAAGGCGCAAAGGCGCGGAGAACCAGTGGTAATTAGCTTTTTTGGGGAGGAGAATCTTTTACCAAACTCTCACCGTCTTACTTACGTGTTGCTATTTCCATGACTTTGACTTAATATTCATTGGGTTAATATGAAGTTTATATGGGACGAAACAAAAGAACTGGCTAATATTAAAAAGCATAAAGTCAGTTTTGTTCAGGCCGTCCATACTTTTTATGACCCTTCAAGGAAGGAATACTATGATAGCAGACATAGTAGCCTTGAAGAAGACAGGTCTATCGTAGTCGGTCTTGCTCTGAATGTTGTATTGATCGTAAGCTTTACCGAACCGAATACTGAGACAATCCGTATTATCTCCGCTCGAAAGGCGAAGAAACATGAATTGGAGGCGTTATATTATGGGAATAGTTAGTTATACCATAGATACTCTACCTTTGGTTAATAAAGAGGAATTAGATACGGTAGCGGCGCTTAAAGATGAAAAAATTGATTGTTCCGATATACCTGAAATAAAAGACCTTTCAGGTCTTCGCCCCAAACCGCCAAAGATAGCTGTTACCTGTGAGCTGGATGCCGATATTGTGGCGTGGCTCAAGCAGGAAGGGGATGGCTATCAATCTCGTTTAAATTCTATCTTACGTCAGGCAATGGTTCATGCGCTATAGCTATGGCCCAGACTGTACTGCCCTCTTACCTTGATGTCCTTAACCCTGAACAGCGGGAGGCGGTTCTCCATACCGGGAAGCCCTTGCTTATCCTGGCGGGCGCGGGGTCGGGGAAGACCAAGGTTATTACCACAAAGATTGCCTATCTGATTAGGGAACAAGGGGTACATCCCCGTTCCATTCTGGCCGTAACTTTTACCAACAAGGCTGCCAGGGAAAT
>JAIRUO010000131.1 GCA_031254385.1 Treponema sp.
GCCATTTCTGAACTTGGAATTCCGCTTATAGAGGATTGCTCACAGAGTTATGGCGCTCAAGGCAGGCAAGTAGCGGCCTCAACCGGAGCCCAGGTTGCTGGAAATAACGGCGGGTTTACCATTTTGGGCCTGGAAGAACGGGACATGCTCACTTCCGGCGGAGGCGCCTTGCTCTACGCGTTTAACCGCCGCGACTCTACGGTACTTAAGAATATGGGGGAGCTTCCCCCGGAATACGGTTTGCCGGATATGAATGCGGCAATGGGAGTGGTCCAGTTCAGGGAGGCCCAGAAAAACCTTGAGCGCCGAAGGGAAATTGCAAAAATTTATAATCAGGCGGCGTCAAGAACCAGGCACAAATGTTTTATTCAGCCAAGGGAGGTATCTCCCACATACCAGGATGCCCAATCTCAGGATGATCAAAGCCAGGAAGATCGCTATAATAACTACGCTTTTTCATTAATCCTGGAAAGCGGGATGAAGGATGTAAAAGCCTATGCACGGCGCAAGGAAATTATTGTTGAAAGCGCTTTTGAAAATACGCTGGCCGGGTCCGGAATGGTCCCAAAGGAACAATGCCCGGAAGCCTGTTCACTGTCATTGCGGACTGTCCTGTTTCCTCTTTATCCCAGGCTCAGGACAGAGGAAGTTGAAAGGGTATCAAAACTCATTGTAACCCTTCCATAAGGGGAGGAGCATGTCCAAGGCTATTCTGTTTATAAACCCTAAAAAAGACAATGTGCAGACTCTAGCAGCGGAAATAATCCGGGAGTTGGGCCTAAGGAATATCAAGGCGGATAGTTTTACTTTTGGAAAGAGCAAAAGAATTAATTTAAACCGATCTTACGATATAGCTTTTAGCCTTGGAGGGGACGGAACCGTGCTCTATGCGGCCAGGCTCATGGCGCCCTTGGGGGTGCCTATTTTCCCGATTAATCTTGGCACTTTGGGATTTATTGCCGCCGTTCATCCGGAAGACTGGGTCAGGGTATTTGACTCTTGGCGCAGCAACCAAGCCTGCTTGTCAAAGAGGCTGATGCTGGAAGCCAGGGTAGTACGGAAGGATAAGGACGTTTCTAGATTAAACTGCCTTAACGACATAGTGATTTCGTCTTTAGGGAATGCAAAGCTTATAAGGCTCCATGTTTACTCGTGCGCAAAAGAATCCGGCGCATTAATGAGTTTGGGCCAGTACCGCTCGGACGGGCTCATAATGGCCACCCCTACAGGTTCTACCGCGTATTCTGTTGCGGCGGGAGGGCCGATTCTAGACCCGGAGATGGAAGCTTTTATACTAAATCCGATCTGCCCCTTTACCCTTTCTTACAGGCCAATGGTGCTTCCTGCCACAGAAACTTTAATGATAGAAGTAGAACCTGGGCAGCGCAGCGAGGTTCTACTGACTGTTGACGGACAGGAAACAAAACCGCTAAAACAAGGGGACAGGGTTTTTGTTTCCCGAACGCGCCAGGCGATTCTGATTGCTTCGGATCGTACTGTGTTTTATAATGCGCTTAAAACCAAACTTTCCTGGATGGAGACGCCAGGCACAGCGGAGATTTTCCATGCTTGAAGAACTCAGTATTAGGAATTTCGCACTGGTGGACAGCCTTACCCTGTCCTTTGAGATAGGCTTTAATGTGCTTACAGGCGAAACAGGGGCTGGAAAATCTATAATTGTTGGCTCCTTAAGTTTTCTACTCGGGGCAAAGTCCGGGGAAGACGTTATCCGCACTGGCTGTGAAGAGGCTGGAGTTTCGGCGGTAGTGGAAATTAGAGACAACAACAAAGATGCTTTGGACTGGCTTTCCGCCAGAGAAATAGAAAGGGAAGATAACAAGATCATAGTCAGGAGGAATATAAAAACCAACGGGCGTGGCTCCATATTCATCCAGAATATTCCGGTATCCAGGAACGATTTATCAGAATTTATGGCTTTGCTCTTCGATCTCCACGGCCAGCACAGCCACGAAACCTTGCTCCGTAAAGAAACGCATCGATTATATCTGGATCGTTTTGCTGGCCTGGAAGATGAAGCCCTGGCTTTCAATAAAGTCTTTTTGGATTTGGCAGAGAAAAGGAAAACCCTGGAAGCCTCGATTTCTTCTGAACGGGATCGGGATTCACGCATGGAAATACTAAATTACGGTGTTGAGGAAGTAGCCAGAGCCGCGCCAAAGGCCGGAGAAAGCGCCGAGCTTGAGGCAGAAGCCAAACGCTTAGGCGATTTTGAAAAACTCAGCAATTACGTGAATGCAGCAGCTTCTGTTTTTTTTGATGATGATACTTCTTTATTGAGCCTTGCGCGAAGCACAAAAAACGCCCTTGAAAGCGCAGCTTCCATTGACACGGAACTGGGAGTAAGCGCTAAAAGAATGCAAGAGTTTTTCTTTGAAATAGAAGATCTGGCAGGGGAATTCCGCTCGTACCGGGATCGCCTTACCTACGATCCTCAGAGGCTCGAAACGGTTGAGGAACGCCTTAGCCTTTTATTCAAGCTAAAAAAGAAATACGTGCCCAAGAATGCATTGGGCTTAAGCCCTGAAGAAGATATCCTTGCGTGGAAACAAGAAGCGGAAGCGGAAATTGAGGCTCTTGCAAGCATCGAAGAGAACCGGGACAAACTAAAGGCGCAGATTAGCAGCCTGGAAAAAGACCTCCTGGCACGGGCTAGTGCCTTGAGCGCCAAACGGAAAGAGGGGGCCCTTAAGCTAGGGCAGGGGATAACGCAAATACTTTCTCGCCTGGGCATGCCCAACGCCCGTTTTTCAGCGGCTGTCACTTCAAAAGTAAGGGATAAAGCAAATACAGGCGCAAAGCCGGAATCCCTGGTCTGCGGCCCCTGGGGGACCGACGATGTGGAATTCATGATCTCGGCGAATAAAGGGGAGCCGCTCAAAGAGCTTGCCCGTATAGCTTCGGGCGGCGAACTATCAAGGGTAATGCTGGCGATAAAAACCATTCTATCTTCAAGCGGAGATTCCGACTCGTCCCCTGATACCCTTATTTTCGATGAAATTGATACCGGAATAGGCGGCGAAGTGGCTATATCGGTGGGGGAATACCTTGCGCAAATCGGCAAGCATAAACAGATCTTCTGCGTAACCCATCTTGCTACCATTGCAGTACGGTGCGATAATCATTTTAAGGTGGAAAAAAAGCTGATACCCGGCCAGAAGAGCGGAGCCGAAAGGACCATTACCTCGGTTTCTTGTCTTGCAGCAGGGGAGAGGCGGCAGGAAATTGCGCGCATGCTTGCCGGCGATGACGGAAAAGCGGCGCTGGCTCATGCGGATGAGCTCCTGGCAAAATACAGACAAGGATGAGAAATGGCAAAAATTTCACAGGAAGACAAGCATCATTATTTTGAAAAAATAAAGCCTTACCGCGAAAATATAAAGGCCATACTAAGCAAAGAAGAAACCGTATTGGCTGAAATTAAAAAAGACGACACCGATGCTGCTTTTAAGCGCCTTGGTCTTGTGGATGAAATGCTTAATATGGCCTCAAATTATATTGTTGTAAGCGGCGCTTCACAATCAATGCTTAAACTAAGAAATGAAGAAGCGCTGAATGACGCAAGAAAATCCATATATAAAGCGGCAATTTATCTTGAAGAAGTGGTAAGCAATTATGTTGATGCGCCTTTTTCTGATTATGAAGACAAACTGGAAGAAATTGCTGCTCTGGATTCCGCACAGCGTTACCTATTGGCAAGGAAGCTTGGGCTTTGTATACAGCTCTTGAAAAACGCGTATGGAGATAATACAAAGTGGAGATGGGCCTTTGTCGAGCTTGAAGGCCGCTGTGCCGCGGGCATTAAAAATGTTTATGATATAAAAAATGCAGTTACTTATACTACCGATCCTAGCTCTCCACATTATGAGCCGGCGATTCGTCATCTGCGCTTAATCAAGAAACTGTTAATGCAGGCTGCGGATCGTTACAGGGAAAAGTATGAGCTTTCTACAAACCGTATTGACGATTTTAAGATGGGTATCCATTTTTTAGGCTCCTTACGGCGCATACATATTATCTTGGGAGACCGTGAAGATGCAGAAACGGTCAAGAAAAAACAAGATATTTGGTCAACCAAACTGGAAATGGATATAAAGAAAGCAGAGGAAGCCGCAAAAAAATGAAGGCGGCAAAAATGACTGAAATAAAGATGATCTTTGCCTTTACCGGCGGCGGTACTGGCGGGCATATTTACCCAGGGCTTGCCGTGGCGCAGCGCCTTAAAAATCTTCTTCCCTGCCGTATTTTCTGGATTGGTTCCAGTGAGGGTATGGACAGAAGCATAGTAGAAGAAGCGGGTCTAGAATTTTATGGCATACCATCCGGCAAGTTAAGGCGGTATTTTTCATTAAGGAATGTTTCAGATATTTTTAAGGTTGCAGCCGGTTTTTTCGCAGCGCGGAGAATATTAAAAAAGGAAAAGCCGGTCCTCCTTTTTTCCAAAGGCGGATTCGTCAGCGTTCCGCCTTCAGCCGCAGCCTCTTCCCTAAAAATTCCTGTTTATTCCCATGAATCAGATTTGACCCCAGGGCTGGCTACGAGAATAAATCTTCGCTTCTCAGAAAAAATTTTTATCCCTTATAAAGAATCAAAGTCTTTTTATTCAGAGGCAATTCACTATAAGCTTGAAATATCCGGTAATCCTGTGCGCATGGAATTTCATTCGGCGGACAGTTCTAAAGGAAGAGCCTTTCTCAATGTTAAAGAAGGGGAGCGCATACTTCTGGTACTCGGTGGGAGTTCAGGTTCCCTGGAAATCAATCGTATAATAAAAGAATGTCTGCCCCAATTGACTCGCCATTATACGGTGGTCCATCAATGCGGCTCCAACGAGGGAGTGATTCCGGAAATATGTGAGAATTACAAGCCTTACGCTTACTTAAGGGACGAGCTTCCCCATATTATAAGCGCGGCAGAATTGATAGTATGCAGAGGTGGCGCAGGGACAATCTGGGAATGTGCTGCCTTGAAAAAGCCGATGGTTATAATTCCTTTAAGGGCAAGCGGAACTAGCAGGGGAGATCAGGTAGAGAATGCCAGGGTTTTTGAAGAAGCCGGCGCTGCCATTAATTTTCACAATGATGGCGATTCCGGTAATAGTGAAAATCTATCTCTAAGCGCGATGGCAGAAAAACTTTCCAGCCTTGTTTCCGGCCTGGCCGCAGATGAAGAAAAGAGAAGGTCTATGGCCGCCTCAGCGATTGGCGGAATTATAGCCGCAGAATATATCGCAAAAGCCGTGGCGCAAAGGGTAGGGTAATAATGATCGAATATGCGTATATTGATATTGTCTTTCTGATATTATTGATACTCCTTACAGTGCGCGGTTTTCTCCGGGGCTTTGTAGCTGAATTTTTCTCCCTGGGTGCGCCGGTCTTGGGAATCCTTGCGGGCTTTCTTTTCTACAAAAACGGAGCGCAATTTTTGCGAAATAGGTATTTTCCTGACTGGACAGTCTTGGCGGATATAGCGGCCTTTGTTGCCATTTTTCTTATAGTCTTTTTGATCTGCAAGATAATTCAAAAAATAGTAAGTGATGTTGTTAATGGGATGAATCTGACTACCCTTAACAAAGTCCTGGGAGCTGTCTTTGGACTGGCAGAAGGAATTGTCGCAGTCGCATTGGTGCTGTTTGTCATTGTCATACAGCCTCTATTTGATCCTTCAGCAGTACTCAACGGGAGCATCGCTGCTGGAATAATTTTGCCGTTTATCAGCGGTGCTTCGGGCTAGCTCGTGTTCGAGAATATATTGGGCCAAAGCGCCTCGGATCAGTTGATCCATGACATTACGCATAACAGTCTTGCCCCGGCCATGCTCTTTCAAGGGCCGCAAGGATCGGGAAAGGGCAGCGCAGCTCTGGAATTAAGCAGGGTTATTTCCTGCGAGAATGACGCATCATGGAACTGTTCCTGTTCTAGTTGCGTCAGGCACCGATTTCTTCTCCATCCTGATCTGCTCTGCCTGGGCAGTCGTCCCTTTTCCGCAGAAATAACAGCAGCTTCTCAAGTCTACATAAAAGAGAAAGGCAGCGGCAGTTCAAGAACCTTGTTTCTGCGCTCGATAAGAAAACTCCTGGCCCGTTTTAATCCGGTATTATTGGAAGATGAAACAAAATCTTCCAAGTTAAGCTCATTGGTTTTGTCCCTTGAAGAAGAATTAGACGAGATGATCGCAGCGGATACTGATTATGACGATATTTCTGCTGAAAAGCGCATAACGAATA
The DNA here is from genome assembly GCA_031254385.1 of Treponema sp. The sequence continues at coordinate 6,245 of JAIRUO010000131.1, forward strand.
TACTCAAAGATGCGTACAAGCTTGAATCGGAAGGCATATCAGCTTCCATTCCTATCGAACAGATACGCAAGGCCACATGGTGGAGCCGCCTTGCGCCTACCGGTAAGGGCAAACTCCTTCTTATAGAGAACGCTGAATCCATGAAAGAAGGAGCTCGCAATTCCCTCTTAAAGCTGCTGGAAGAGCCTCCGGAAACGGTAACGCTGGTATTGACTTCTTCAAGGCCGGAAACCCTGCTTCCAACTATGCTTTCACGGCTCCGGCCTTACCGCTTTAATCAGCGTAGAAAGGAAATAGAAAAAGATATAATACGCCGTGTTTTCCATAATGAAAATTTCAGTCCTAAAGATACGCAAGCTTTGCGTTCTACAGGCGGCCTTATCAAAGCCTACCTTGATTCATTCCTTCCTGTGTCCGCAGAAACCTTTAAGACCTTGGCCGCCTTTTTCGCCGCTTCTGTTTCGTATAAGGCAGCTCTGATCTGTAAAAAGCAGACAAGGCAGGATCTGCCTTTAGAACTTGTCCTGCTTGGAAAATATTCTACTCCGTTGGCGGAAGAGGCAGGGCTGGAAAAAACAAGAGAAGGCAAAGAGGCTGTAGCTATAGTTCTTGAAGGGGCAAATAAATTTGAAATACGCTCCTTGTTTCCTCGTTTTATTAATTGCCTTCTGATTATGATAACGGAAAGCTTAAAAACTGCGCCATCCCATTCATCGTCTGTAATTGGACTTATGGAATTATGGCGTAAATCCACAGGAGAAGCGGAAACAGCGGCAATGGTGTATAATCAAAGCATTAGCCTTGCCCTGGATAGGCTTTTTATCAGCCTTAGTCGGGGAATGGCGGAGCTTTAATCCGAATGCGGCAATTTATAAAACGGGCATTAAAAAAACTTGACAAACTCACACCTAGCCAGATGCAAGATATTTTTCTGTCTGCTACAGAAGAGATAGGCCGCATTGAAGCTGTGCTTGATTCCGTTTCTGCAGGGCTACTCGTCTGCGATACAAGCCATAATCTAATACTGGCTAACAAGGCTGCCCTAAGGCTCCTGCCCATTAATTCTTATGAACAGGAAAGCGAGCCAGTCTGGAACCTTATCGGAGAGGAGAATGCAGCAGCATTTTTGAAAGCTACTCTTAGCTCCGGCGATAAGGCAGAGGAATGGGAACTTGATGTTGAAGTAAATGGCAAACCCAGGCTCTTAAGCCTTTCTGTGCGGCCTCTGGTTCAAAAGCGTTCCGGCAGGCGTGTTGAAGTTTCGGGTTCCTTGATTCAGATAGTGGACATTACCGAAAGAAGAAGCAAAGAAGTCCGCATGAGGCGCATGGAAAGCCTTGCCAGCCTTACCACCTTAGCGGCAGGCGTTGCCCATGAAATAAAAAACCCCCTAGGTTCGCTTTCCATTCATATACAGCTTGTGCAGAAAGCCCTTGGCTCATGCCGTCTGTTATGCGATCAAAATTCTACTGAAGGCGATAAAAAGCCCGAACCCAAGGCCCATCTCAAAGATATAGACAGATACCTTTCTGTAATTGACGAGGAAATAGAAAGGCTCAACCAGATAGTTGTTGATTTTCTCTTTGCCGTTAAACCCATGGATCTGGACTTACGCTTGGGAAATATCAATTCGCTGCTTGAAGAGCTTGCGGGATTTGTTTCTTATGAGCTTAACGAAGCAAATATTGAATGTATTTTAGAACTGACTGAAAATCTTCCTTTTGTGAATTTCGATGCCAGCTTTATGAAGCAGGCGTTTTTGAACCTCATCAAGAACTCCCTTGTTGCAATGCCTGGAGGCGGGAAGCTGACCATTAGAACCAGTGCGCAGGACGACAGTATACGGATCAGCGTGGCTGATACTGGCATTGGCATTTCGGACGAAAACTTGACTAAAATATTCGAACCGTATTTCACCACAAGACCCGCAGGTACTGGCCTTGGACTCACCCTGGTTTTCAAAATAGTCAGGGAGCATCACGGTGAAATTATAGTCAATTCAACGCAAGGGGAGGGGAGTGTTTTTACGATAACGCTGCCGATTCCTCAGACCGAGACACGGCTTATAGGAGCGCCCTGATGAAGTACAAACTCCTTATTGCAGATGATGAAAAAAATATACGCCACGGCCTTGCAGAATCATTTACCCTTGACGGATACGATGTGGCACAAGCCGCAGACGGAATGGAAGCGTGGAAGCTTTTTCAGAAAGGGGATATAGACCTTGTTTTAACGGATCTCCGTATGCCCGAACTTTCTGGGGAGGAACTTCTTAAACGCATTCAGGCGGAGATACCCGGCTTTCCGGTAATTATTCTGACCGGCCACGGCTCTGTATCCGGCGCGGTGGAAGCCATGCGGAACGGTGCCTGGGACTTTATGACTAAGCCGGTAAATTTGGATCACCTGAACGAACTGGTTAAGCGGGCACTGGCAAATCAGGAATTGGTACTAAAGCACAAGCGCCTGTTAGACGAAGTTGAACGGCGTAAACAGTTCCAGGCATTCATCGGAAAGAGCGCTGGCATCACTAAAGTATTCGACATGATAAACCGGGCTGCCCCGGCCAAGGCTTCGATTCTTATCACCGGCGAATCAGGAGTCGGCAAGGAACTGGTGGCAGATGCCTTACATAACCTTTCACCACGCAAGGATAAGCCCCTTATTAAAGTACACTGCGC